>NZ_JALKIK010000020.1:0-92821 GCF_023050955.1 Anaerobiospirillum sp. NML120511 | reverse complement strand
TGGCATAGGGTCACCTCTCAGACTTACATTCATATGTTGAAGTTATGAATCATACCCGCGCAAATCGCATAAATATAAGGATTTATCAAAAAACGTGATGAAAATCACAAGCACTTAATACGCCGTACTGTGCTCTTACAAGGCATGCCATGGTCAGGTCATGGACAGGTCATGTCATGCCATGGTCCAAAACTTATCCGGAGCATGAGCGGACCTTGTCCGGAGTGTGTCATTGCACTGTGCGCAGTATGTCGGGCACTGTCTGGATATTGTCCGTATACACTGTGCAGGAGCATATGCGAGTCCCGTCCGCAGTGCAGGCTGTGGGGCAGTATGCAGCGCGGGCGGGCGGGCTGACGGCGGCTGCAAGCATGTTTTGTGACCTTTGCTCACTGAAATCAGCCAAGGGAGGTATCGAGCACCATCATCAGGACGAAGCCTGCCAGCACGGAAAGGGTGCCCATGTCTGAGTGTTCGCCAAGCCGGGCCTCAGGAATGAGCTCCTCTACCACTACATAAATCATGGCTCCGGCAGCAAAGGAAAGCAGCCATGGCATCAGAGGTATGAAGAAAGAAGCCAGAAAGACCACAGTCATGGCAGCAAGCGGTTCAACCAGTCCTGACAGAGCTCCCATTAAAAAGGCCTTGAAGCGGCTCATTCCGCTGGTACGAAGAGGCAGGGTAACAGCCGTTCCCTCAGGAATATTCTGAATGCCCATACCAATAGTCAGAGCCACAGCTGCTGACCATGCCTCAGGTGTACCTGCAGCGGCTGCTGCAACAAAGGAAATGCCCACAGCCATGCCCTCAGGAATGTTGTGAATGGTCATGGCAAGAAAGAGCAGCTGATGCTGAGGCAGAGAGGTGCGGGGACCTTCCTGAACATTGGTATTGGCGTGCAGGTGAGGCATCAGTCGATCCAGAACCATAAGAAAGGCTGCACCGAGAATAAAGCCTCCGGCTACAGGAATGGCCGGCAGCGTACCTTCGCTTTCAGCCCGCTCAATAGCGGGAGCCAGCAGCGACCACATGGATGCGGCGATCATAATTCCTGCTGCAAAGCCAAGTGACAGTCGGGTAAACAGAGCAGAGGGGCTGCGACCTGCAATGAAGACGGCAGCAGCACCGGCAGCAGTCATGGCAAAGGTAAAAGCTGTGGCATAGAAGGTAGAGAGCAATGCATCCATAACCAGTCCTTAATATGTGAGGTTTATGCTGATATGTGCAGTATGGCCAGGCTGAATGTGTCAGCGTACTGTCGTGCTGTCAAGGGCAGACGGGCAGAGTGTGCCTGTGCACTGCCGTGTTTTCCGGAGCGGACGGCCTGAATGTGCCAGCGTACTGCCGTACTGTCCTGGGCACACGGGTAGAATGTGCCTGTGCAATGCCGTACTGTCCTGGGCAGACGGGCAGAATCTGCCTGCGTACTGCCGTGCTGAGCCTGATTGCTCCGTGCAGTGCCTGACAGGGCAGTGCTGGATCGGCGGTATGAGACTTATTGAGCAGGGGCAGTCCGGTCTGATCCGGGTAGTTCCGGGCAATATTCAGCTCAAAAACCGGGTGAATTTACAGGAAATCATCACATATCACTTTGGTGGTAAAAATAGGGGAAATATTCGCCTGCATAATTGGGCGGGTCAGAAATTATTTTAAACGTGACATTGCTCTAAGCAATTGGCATTTAATCGGGATTTGCCTGGGCTGACTAAATTAAAGATCCTTTAAAAATATGGTGATTTTACAGGAGATCTTCATCAGTAGTGATGCAATTTATCAAGTGATCTTCCAGAGCTTTACAGGAAATATATAATGGACCCATCAAAAGTTCAGTGATAATTCACTTTGCAATGTCGCTGAAACGAAACAGAATTCTTGGTCTTGAAAGTGGTAAGGTGGTATTTTTCAAATTCATGCCCCAGTGCACACTTTTAAGATTTGCTCAGCACAATTATTCAGAATACTCATATACTTGCATATGAGTGTCTTTTAACCGGAATGTGACTGCTCTGGCAGAGCGTCCGGTGACAGACAGGTGATTCGTTTTAAGGAGCTATAGATGTCTTTAATCAATAAGGAAGTTGCAGATTTCACCGTTCAGGCCTACGTAAACGACTCTTTCAAGGAGGTCAAGAAGGCTGATCTGTTAGGCAAGTGGTCTGTATTCTTCTTTTACCCAGCAGATTTCACTTTCGTATGCCCAACCGAGTTAAAGGATCTCGCCGAGAAGTATGAGGAGTTCAAGGCTATCGGCTGTGAAGTCTACTCTGTATCCTGCGATACTCACTTTGTTCACAAGGCATGGGCTGACGCCTCTGAGACCATCAAGGCCTGCAAGTTCCCAATGCTGGCTGACCCAACTCAGGCTCTGGCCAAGGACTTTGAGGTTCTCATCGAGGATGCCGGTTTAACCGAGCGTGGTACTTTCGTTATCAACCCAGAAGGCAAGATTGCTGCTTACGAAGTTTCCGCCGGTAACGTAGGCCGTAACGCTGACGAGTTACTGCGTCGCGTAAAGGCTTTACAGTTTGTTGCTGAGCACGGCGACCAGGTTTGCCCAGCCAAGTGGCAGCCAGGTGCAGCTACCTTAAAGCCAGGTCTTGACTTAGTAGGTAAGCTCTAATTAACCGCTGGATTACCAGCAGTTAACAGGCTGAATATGCCAGGGTTTTGTACCCTCAAGGAAGTCCCCGTAAGGGGACTTTCCTGTATATGCAGGCGTATTTTGTCATCCTGCAAATAAAAGCCCCCAGGCATTCGTATCAACAGTAGGACACTGTCAGCGGATCCGGGGGCTTTTTGATTATGCACGCAAGGGGTCTGTAAGTTGTGCATAAATAGTTAGCTATAGCTAACTTTATGTATATTAGCACGTATCTGTGCCTTAGTAAAAGCAGTTCACTGCAGTTAATGCAATTGGGCTTACTGTGAGCGCTTTTCAGGCATGTCACTTTTCGGCCGCAAGGGCCGTGTAGTAGTAATTTGAGCATATCCGCCCGCCAGAGTAACAGTTAAGACAGGGAAACACCTCCGTAAGTAATTAGCCCGGCACAGCGCACCATTTAGATGGACGCCACTTCATGTGCCGGAAGCTGCCCACTCTCAGGTATGACCTGGGAGGCATTGCGACAGAGAAGCGACTTACGGCCTGCGACTGCATGAAATTCAGCCTCAGAGGCTGAGCCGCCTTTGTTTTTGCAAACGATTTCATAAGGACGGCTGTCTGGGGCTCGGCAAGGATGCCTGTAAGCGGGGCTGTGCATTATTAAGGTAACAATGTTTATGAGCACTAATGACAATTTATTTGATGCCATTATCGTAGGCGGTGGTCCTGCCGGTTTAACAGCTGCCCTCTATCTGGCCCGTGCGCGTTATCGTGTACTGGTGCTGGAAAAGGACCGTTTTGGTGGTCAGATCACCATTACTCATGAAGTTGTGAACTATCCGGGCATTGAGAACACCTCTGGTGAGGCTCTTACCGAAACCATGCGCCGCCAGGCTGTGAATTTCGGTGCCGAGGTTAAGCTTGCTGAAGTTACCGACCTCAAGCTTGATGGCGATATCAAGGAAGTTGTTACCAACCGTGGCACCATGCGTGCTTTTGCCGTGCTGATCTGTACCGGTGCCAACCCGCGTCATATTGGCTTTACCGGTGAGGCTGAGTTCCGTGGTCACGGTGTTGCCTACTGTGCCACCTGTGACGGCGAGTTCTTCACTGGCAAGGAGCTGCTGGTAATCGGTGGCGGCTATGCTTCAGCTGAAGAGGCCATGTTCCTGACCCGTTACGCTACCAAAGTAACTATTCTGGTACGTAAGGACAGCTTCTCCTGTGCCCGCTCCATTGCTGATGAGGTAATGGCCCACCCTAAGATCAATGTGCTCTTCAATCACGAGCTCAAGTCTGTTGAGGGCAATGACATGGGTATTACCAGTGCCAGTATCTTCAACAACAAGACAGGTGAGACTTTTGAGTACAAGGCCGCTGACAACGATACCTTTGGTGTATTCGTCTTTGCCGGTTATGTACCAAATACCGCTCTGGTCAAGGACAAGGTAGCTCTCAATGAGCAGGGCTACATCATTACTGATCATAATCAGGAAACCAGCTTGAAGGGCGTTTTCGCCGGCGGCGATGTCTGCATCAAGACTCTGCGTCAGGTGGTTACTGCTACTGCTGATGGTGCTCTGGCCGCAGCTGCCATGGAAAAGGTTGCAGCTCAGATGCATGACAAGACGGGTCTGGTACCTGAGGTGCCAAACGCTACCCGTAAGGCTCCTCAGGAGAACCGTGCCTCTATCGCTCCTGAGGCAGCCGGAAGCTTCATTTCACCTGACTTCATCCCACAGCTCAATGCTGTATTTGAGCGCATGACTTCCAAAGTTACTCTGCGTGTACACACCAGTGGTGATGACAAGGGCAATGAGTTACTCAATGCCATGAAAGAGCTGGCAGCTCTGTCTGACAAGCTGGCACTCGACACCACCTCTGAGGGCGAGCATCTGCCATTTGTTGAGTTTGTCCGTGAGGATGGCTCTTCTACCGGCATGGCTTTCCACGGTGTGCCTGGTGGCCATGAGTTCTCTTCCTTTGTACTGGGCATGTATAACGCAGCAGGTCCTGGCCAGCAGATTGAGGACAGCGAGCTTCAGGCTGTGAAGGCCATTGATAAGGACGTAAAGATGCAGGTACTTATTTCACTGTCCTGCACCATGTGTCCTGACCTCGTGGTTGCCGCCCAGCGCATGGCCTCTTTAAATGACAAGGTCACTACCCACGTCTATGACGTAGGTCTGTACCCTGATATGCGCAATGAGTACAAAGTCATGTCCGTACCTTGTCTGGTAGTAAATGGCCAGCAGATTAGCTTTGGTAAGAAGCAGCTTCCAGAACTGCTTGATTACTTAAAGAGCGTCAGCGCCATCTAAGACCCTCAGTATCAGGGCTCTTATAAATCTCCACAGGAGCGCAACTCCTGACGTTTCAGGACTGTAAGACATCGATAAGGCCAGTCGGCCAAAGAGCCGCAACCATATGCTAAACAGCCTGCAGGGCTGACAGCTTTCTGCTGGCGCAATGTTGCAAGTAGCTTAGTCTCCTGGGCAGTGAAACCATGGCAGTATGCCCAGGACAGTGAACCCAGGGCAGTATGCCCAGGACAGTATGCCCAGGACAGTATGCCCATGGCGTTGTGTCCGGGCAGCGTGTCCCTGAATTACCTGAAAGACCAGTTTCTGATTGTTCGGAGACTGGTCTTTTGTTTTCAGTACTGCGCGGACTGCCTTTGAACAATCAGGTGATGCTGCTGGCGCCAGGTTGATGAAATGCAGTCCACTGCAAGACTCTGCAGTGGTATTGATGTGGCGGGAGCTTAAGCTGGAAACTTGTGCCGCAAAACAGTGCGCTGGGGCATGGACAGGTACAAGGGCAAAAATTGTTATCCCAGGTTGCGGTGCATGGGAGGGGTGTTTTTGAGGTGGTTTTAGAATTGGTCAGGGCCTGTTTACGGGCTTGTGGTTAGCTGTGGCTAACATGGTGTTGATTGCTGTTATATTAACAGGGCTTATCAGGTGAAAAATTTGTGTTACTCAGCTTGTTGACATGGTTACACAGAACGGTTAGCATAGGCTAACCCGAGCAGGAAAACCTGGAGAGGAATGACAGCTTCTCCTTTGTTCATTGCAAGGCGGTTTTTTCCATTGTGTGTATCCTCAGGACCCTTAATTCCCATTGGCGTTTGTTCAAGCTCCAATGGGGATTGAGGGTCTTGCTTTTTTGGAGCATGCAAGCTGGCCAGGTATGGCTCTATCCAGGTGGCCACGCAGCTGGCTCTGGTGCAACTGCAGGCTGTTCCCGGTGGCAGTACGCGCAGCCGTCTTTGGAGCATGGCATGATGCAGCACGTGCGGCAGCAGGGGCGGCTGTCTTTGGAGCATGGCATGATGCAGCACGTGCAGCAGTCTTTGCTGCTGCCCTGCAACGGTAAGATTAGTGGAGCGGTAAGTGTTTTTGCGGGCAAATTCAGCGGCAGCGTGCTAATATTGCCTGATTAGATGAAGAAATGCCTCATAACAGCCATATTACCGCACAGCCATAAAGTGGCATTACAGCCGTCTGGTGGCATTGAAGTCATGAGGTGGCGTGACAGCCGTCTGGTGGCATTACTGCCATCGCGTTGCGTGGCACCATGGATTGGGATAGCAGCCATTGGGCGGCTTGGCATTCTCAGGCAGCCTACTGCCCGGGAAAGAGCTGTATTGTTTGCAGTGATGCCATGGTGCGGACGTGAGGGATTAAAGTGAGGGGAGGAAAAATGAGCGAAAGCCAGATTCCATCAGAAAACTTAAGCGAAATTCTTTTCAAGCCAAAGCATGATTATATTGAGACCTCACTGATCTCAAATTCCGGCTGTCCTCTGCCTGATTCAGGTGACGGACTGCACTTCATGGGCTCCCCTTTCCGTGCCAGATGGTACCGACCTTTAAATCTCTATACCTGGACCTATCTTGGAGCCAACAATCTTGATATTGAGGCTGCTCTGTCCAATATTGTCATAAGCTCAAATGATCGCTCACGTCCTGAGTGTTTTGATACCGTATCCCAGTACGGTGCCGGCAACTGGATCTATGAGTTCAGTGCCATAGCCCAGAGACGTGTTATGAGAGGCCGTGAAGCTACTGAAAGAGGCGATTTGATTGAGGCAAGTCACCAGTACCGTATGGCATCACGTTACTTTGCCATTGCTGCCTATCCAAACCTCAAGGGTGACGTTCTGGCTGCACAGGCATCACTTCTGGGCCGTCAGTCCTATCGCAAGATTTTCAATGACGAGCAGCGCCTTGGACATTACGAGGAGCTGACTTTCAATGTGCGCGGCGAAAAGGTAACCGGCTACCTGCACAGTGTGGATAACAGAACACTGCAGCCATGTGTCATCGTGGTTTCAGCCTATGGCGATACCTCAACTGACTACTATGGTCTGTTCAGCAACTATTTACGTAAGATGGGCATTGCCATTTTTGTTATCGACATGCCAGGTATGGGGGATGCCAGCAAGATTGTGCTCGATGCTAACAGCTCAGATGTGCTTGAAGCTGCTGTAGACTTCCTGCGCGATCGTGTGCCATTTATTGACCGTACTGCCATTGGTGCCATGGGCTACCGCTTCAGTGCAACTCCTGTAGCCCGTCTTGCGCTGCTGCGTCCTGACCTTTTCAAGGCCATTGCCCTTGCAAGTCCGGCCGTTCACTCAGCCTACCTTGACCACAAGCTGCTCAACAGCATGCCTCTGTCAGCCCGTTCCTCGCTTGCCAACCGTCTCAACCTGGATGCCAGTGGCTGGGATACCATTGTGCCTCAGATGCAGATGCTGTCTCTCAAAAAGCAGGGTCTGATTGGCTATCATGCTTCAAACACCATTCCGGTGCTTACTATCTTCACTCCTATTGATCTCAAGTTTAATGACGATGATCTGGCTGTTGTCAATCAGGCTTTCAAGAACAATCACGTCATCAAGCACAAGCAGATTCGCGTAAGTCAGTTTGCGCCTAAGTTGTTCTCTGAAATCAGCGATTTCTTCAAAGAAAAGCTGCTCAACTGATCCGGGATCAGCGGCATGACCGATCCCTCTTAAACAAGGTGCATCCGTCCCGCCTGGGATAAGGTAAGAGCACTGTATAAAGACAGGGCCGGAGTGTCATACTCCGGCCCTGTCTTTATGAGCACAGCACCGCTGACGTTCTGATGCCTTGCTGCTGACTGCGCTGCACCGGAACGCAGGCATTGCCCTGGCATCACAGTGATGCCAGGCTGGCGGTGGCGCCATTGTGGTGCGGGGCATGGTGTTTCGCCGGGACGGCCTTGTGCTTATAATGGTGATTCACTGAATTTTGCCCGGCAGCGGGCCTGAGATGGCCACAAGGCGAACTCAGGTGCAGCCATCAGGATGAATTTTCATTTTGCTTTGAGCACAGAAGATACAGGCAATACTGGATATGCATAAAGAACAGGTCAGCCGCAGCGGCTGTCAGACCAATGGTGAGACAGAAGGTCAGAATATAGTTATCAAGCTTGGTACCAGCACTCTGACCAGAGGAAAAAACAGTCTCAATCGTGCCCACATGCTGGAGATTGTTCGTGTGGTAGCCCAGATGAGACAGCTTGGTCACAGGGTTACTCTGGTGTCATCAGGCGCCATGGCCGCAGGTCGTGAGCTCGTTGCCTCTCATGCTTCTCTGCCCCCGGTTTTAAGCTCCAAGCAGCTGCTGGCCTCTGTAGGTCAGGGCCGTCTTATTGAGGTCTGGGCCAGTCTTTTTGCCATTTATGACATACACATTGGTCAGATTCTGCTGACCCGTGCTGACCTTGAGAATCGTGAGCGCTTTTTAAATGCCCGTGATACTCTATTTGCTCTTCTGGATAATGGCATTGTTCCTGTCATCAACGAAAATGATGCCCTTTCAACAGCCGAGATTAAGGTGGGTGATAACGACACTCTGGCCGCCATTACCTCCATAGCCATTGAGGCTGACAAGGTCATTCTTCTTACCGATCAGAAAGGTCTGTTCGAAGCCGATCCGCGCAGCTGTCCTGATGCAAAGCTCATTCGTGAGGTCAGGGAAATTGATGAAAAGATTATTGCTCTGGCAGGCGGTTCAGGTACCACTTTAGGCACTGGTGGCATGTCCACCAAGGTTAAGGCAGCCGATATTGCAACCCGTGGCGGCGTTGAGCTCATTATTGCTTCAGGTGAAGATCCTGGCATTATGCTGGACCTCATAGAAGAGCGCGGAGACGGCACTTTCTTTAGAACAGGTGATCGTCCCAAGGAGCTGCGCAAGGTGTGGCTGGCCTCAACTACCAGACCATCAGGACGCATCATTGTTGACGACGGCGCCGCTGCAGCTCTTACAGAACGCGGCTCATCACTGCTGCCGTCAGGCATTAAGAGTGTCGAGGGCGAGTTCCTGCGTGGGGCTGTGATCGAAATTGACAGTCAGCAAGGTAAATCTCTGGCAAAAGGTATAGTGCGCTATACTTCAAATGAATGCGAACTTATCAGAGGATGTAAATCCGAGGAAATCGAGAGTCGTCTTGGCTTTTCCCACGGGGTGGTCATTCACCGCAACGACATGGTAATGCTCTAGCCTCATGTCGGGGCTGCGAACCCTGAACGGTGCGCCGGGCGCGCAGGTGGCGCGCATGGCAGCACATCACGCTCGCAGCTTTACAGACACGGCGCTGCTTACAGTTTGCAGCCGTGATGTTGCGGAGCTGTCAGAACTTTGAGAAAGACCCTGTGTAAACAGGGCCGGTTTTTTGCAGGGGGATAATCAGCTCCCTGACAATGAGCTGTACAGGTCCGGCAGGAGCAACATGTTGAAAGCTCTGAGCCCGGATACGGTGTGACAGCATGGTGCTGTCAAAGAACAGCACAACAGGGCCATATGGTCATACCTGGCATACAGGGAATGTTTTCCCTGAGTTAAAGGGAGGTGCTCTGAACAGCGCTTTCAGAGAACCAGGTGCACAGGAAATTAAGCAGGTTAACTATGGGTTTTGGAATTGATATGCACAAAGTCGGCTATACAGCCGCACTGGCCAGCCAGCAGCTTGCCATAGCCAGCACTAAGGACAAGAATGAGGCTCTTGCCGCTATTGCTTCAGTGCTCAAGAAGATGGAGAAATTCATCATGGACGTCAATGCCAAAGAAGTATCTGACGCCACGAACCGTGCTCTGCCGGCTTCTATCATTGACCGCATGACCCTTAACAATAAGCGTTACTGGGAAATGATTGATGGCATTGAGCGTGTCATTGATCTGCCTGATCCTGTAGGCCGTATTATCGATGGTCACGTGGCTGAAAATGGCCTGCATATTTCCCGCCGCCGTGTTCCTCTGGGCGTTGTGGGCGTTATTTACGAGTCCCGCCCTAATGTCACTATCGACATTGCAGCTCTGTGCATCAAGTCAGGTAATGCCTGTATCCTTCGTGGCGGTTCTGAGTGCTTCCAGACCAATCTCACTCTCTTTGAGCTCATGGAAGAAGCCCTGTCCAACAGTCCAGTTCCTTCCAGCTCAGTAAACCTGATCAAGTCTACTGACCGTGATCTGGTTAACAAGCTGCTTACTCTTGATGAGTTTGTGGATGTTATCATCCCGCGCGGCGGCGAAGCCCTGCACCGTATGTGCGTCAAGCACGCTACCATACCGGTAATTACCGGCGGCTTTGGTGTTGGTCACATTTTCGTGGATGCCTCTGCTGACATAGAACGTGCTGTTGATGTCATTATTAATGCCAAGGTGCAAAAGCCTTCAGCCTGTAATTCTTTAGATACTCTTCTGGTACACCGCAGCCGTGCCCAGACACTGATCAATGCACTTGCTCCTGAGCTTGAAAAGCACAATGTCGTGGTCCATGCCCATGGTGAAATGCATGACCTTATGATTGACTATCCATTACTCGGTCAGTGCTCGGATAATGATTTAGATACCGAGTTCCTTGGCCTGAAGATGAATATCGTTATTGTTGAAAGTGTAGGTGAGGCTATCCTGCATCTGCGCCGTCACAAGGCTATTCACTCCGATGCCATCCTGACCAATTCCATTGGCAATGCCGAGCTCTTTGAGCGCTCGGTACCATCTGCCTGCGTCTACATCAATGCCTCACCACGCTTCTCTGATGGTGGTCAGTTTGGTATGGGCGCCGAAGTAGCCGTTTCCACACAGAAGCTGCATGTGCGCGGCCCTATGGGACTTGAGGCTCTGACCACCTACCAGTACACCTGCCGTGGCGACTATCTGTGCCGTGAATAACAGCAGGATGTCAGGACCGTCAGGGACAGTATGAAAATTTCATGAGGCCAGCCAGGCATTGCCAGGCTGGCCTCAGTTTTTTTAGGGCCCTGTTAGATGACTGTGTCCGGACTGCCTCAAAAGTTATGGCCAGACAGGTGGATGTGAGGAAATGGCGATATTGGGCGGCTGGCATGGACTTTTCGCTGGAGCAGGGGCAGTCAGTTGCTGCTGGATGCAGCTTGCTGCAGCAGGATTCAGCTGGATGCAGCTTGCTGCAGCGTGCTCTTTTGCGCCTGCAGGGGGCTCTTTTGCGCTTGCAGGGTGCACATAAAAGGGTGAGATTGGAATGAATCGATGTTTTTGCAGTCAAAATTTAGAGTAAGTCATAGTTTTGGATTAAAGGGTTTTTAATATCTCAGTAGCTTTGCAATAATGAAATCAGAGCAATTATCTCTATAAAATTTAGAGTAAGGAGGAGATATGGCTTATAAGGTTTTAGTGCTGGTCAAACCAAAGGAAGAGCAGCCAGCTCTGGAGCGAGCCGCCGAATTTGCCCGTTTTATGCCGGATCTTGAGCTGATTCTGTTTCGCGTAGTTACCGACTTCACTGAAGATAAGCGCACTGAGCTTGAGGATCGCTACAAGCGAGAGGTTGGAGCTCTCATGAGCCGCTATCCAAGCATTCAGAACTGGAGAGTACAGGTTGATTTTGCTGATGACGTTGCCAAGGCATTCTGCAATTACGCAGGCAAGAAGTCCGAGCAGTTCGATCTGGCTCTGATTTCTGCCAACCGTCGTCATACCTTAAAGGACTTATTCTTCTCTCCAATCGATTCGCAGATTACCCGCAGCGTTCCTATCCCTGTCCTGGTAGTCAAGGATGCTCAGGCTCCACAGCGTCTTGATCGCGCTATCGTACTGGCCATTGATTTTGATGAGGCCAATCACGAGAAGTTCATCGACGAAGTGCTCATTACCGCAGCCAAGATCTTTGCTGAAAACTTCAACGGTGAGGTGCATGTGCTCAACTGTGTACCTCCGGTACATGGTGGTCTGATGGGCGGTGATACTCATCTGTCCATTATGATGGGTTCATCCAAGCCATCAACCCGTCCAGAAATACACACTGCTGCACTCTACGAGTTTGCTGACAAGCACGGCATTCCACATGAGCGCTGCCACGTAGCCGAAGGCCGTGTCGATGAAATGATTCCACGTGTGTGCAGTAATCTCGAAGCCCGCATGGTATGTATGGGCACCTCCTCTCGTGACGGTGTCTTAAGCGCTTTTGATCAGAGCGCCAGCGAGCTGGTTCTTGAGCAGATCAAGGGTGATATCTTCATCGTAAACCGTCATGTACGCTACGATCAGAGCAATCTGCATGACTGATTAAGACCCCGGGTCCTTAATTCCCTCGGCTTATGACGGGAACACAGGACGGGGCAGGGCCCCGCAGTTTATGCGGGGCTTTTTTGTCTGTATGTTGTTAACTACACAGAAAAATACATTTTTCTGTGTCTGCAGACCCGCACGGCCCTGACAGCTCATTGCTGTCATAGTCTTGCCGGTCTGCAGGCACAGCCGGCATCATGATTTACGGGCTTTGCTCCTGCAAAGGCAAGGCCCGACATCTCCGCCCGCAGGCACCGCACACAGGCACAGCCCGCAGACACCGCTACCAGGCAAAGTCTGCAGGCTTTGCCCGCAGGCGCCGCCGTGGCGCTCAAGGGGCAGTGCACGGGCAGAGGATGGCATTGTGCGGTCCAGCCTGTGCTTCAGGCCTGCGGCAGCTGGTCAATGCTGATATGCCAGGGGGATGCCAGGCGTGATGCTGTATGTTATGTGCAATTACCCTGGACATGAGTATTACTGAAAGTCAGAGGTCACAGCAGGACAGGTCGCGCCAATAGAGCGCGCTGCGTGTGCATCAGTCGCGGTGCACTGAAGCGACATCTGTGCTCATCGAGGATCCGGGGCCGACCCCGTGCCAGGCTGCGCCATGGCGCCATGGCACCATTGCACCTGGCGCAGGCAGGGGGCATTTGTTTTTCCTGCAGCTTTTATCAGAAACAGGCTTTGTCTGCTGCAGGTCTCAGGATTAGTTTATGAGTGACATACGCATTAGACCATTTAAGTGGAGTAAGGACTTTAATCAGATTTTACAGGTGGCACGTGAGGTATGGTTTGCTGATAAAAGCCATGTAGTAAGCACCCTTAACACGGTGAACTTCATGCTGCACTACATGAACCAGGCTACCACTTTGCTGGTGGCTGTCGACAGCAGTGACAGGTTAATGGGCATTCTTGGTCTGACCAACAAGGTGGACCGTCCGGAATTTCGCAAAAACCGCTTTATCTGCTGCCGCGCCCGTTTTTATGAGCATGCAGCCAAGGCTCTGCTCTATTTCTGGCCGGGCGCTTTAAACTCCCGTCTGTTCAATGAGCTCTTCTTTGCCAATTACGACAGATTAAGAAAAATGGTGCCGGACCTGAGTGCTCCGGAGTTTCTGGTCATGATCGTCAATCCTGAATCCAAGGGCATGGGTGTAGGCCGCAAGCTGGTAGCTGCAGGAGAGGAAATCCTGCGCAATCAGGGCTTTAAGAGCTACTACCTGCTGACTGATTCAAGCTGTGATTACGGCTTCTATGATCACCTGGGCATGACGCGCGCTGTAGACGTCAACATGAGCTTCTCCATCCGTCATGTCCCTGAGTATGATCATTACTTAAACTGCTTCCTGCGCGGCCTTGTCTACACACAGGACCTGCGTGAGCCGCACCAGGACTCAGCCAAAGATCAGTAAGGCCAGGGCAGGGCCTCAGTCATAAACTCAGCTCCGGGCTTAGTCAATGGAGCAGGCCAGAGCCTGAGCACTTAGCCATGCTCACGGCCTCGGGCGGCAGCCCTGCCTTACAGGCAGGGCTGGCCGTACGGCCAGCGGTGGCGGCGGCACCTGCCGCTGCGCCAGGCAGCTATACAGTATTACAATCTCTGCAGCCATAGCCTTAACAGACTGCAGTTATCAGGGGTTATTATGGATAACATACACATTAGACCATTCAAGTGGGGCAAGGACTACAAAAAGTTATTCAAAGTAGCCAGTGAGGTATGGTTTTTCGACAGCAAAAAGTCAGTCAGTTTCCTGAGTACCACAGCCTTTATGCTGCATTATCTGAACAATGCTACCAGTCTGCTGGTAGCTGCTGACAAGGATGATAATTTCCTTGGTCTGCTTGGTCTTACCAACAAGGTAGACCGTCCGGCTCTGCGCAAAAACCGTTTTATCTGCTGCCGTGCACGTGTCATGGAGCATGCCGCCCGTATGCTGCTTTATGTATGGCCAGGTGCACGCAACTCCCGTCTTATCGAAGGGCTTTTTGTTGATAATCACACCAGGTTAAGAAAGATGGTGCCTGACAGCAGTGCCCCTGAGGTGCTGGTCATTATCGTCAATACAGCAGCCAAGGGACTTGGTGTGGGCAAGAAGCTCATTGAGGCCGTAGAGGAGCAGCTGCGCAGTCAGGGCTTTAAGAGCTACTACCTGATTACTGATTCAAGCTGCGACTTTGGCTTTTATGACCACATAGGCATGAAGCGCGCCGTGGATGTCAGCATGAGCTTTAACATCTGCCACATCCCTGAGTTCAATCACGGCAACAACGGCTTTCTGCGTGGCTATGTGTACACCAAGGAGCTCGGTCAGGCTCCGTTCCCGGCAGCTGCTAAGGCTGCAGCTCCTGCTGCGGCCGCCACGGCAGATAGCAAGTCCAATGACGGCAGCGGGCAGGGCAGTACCGGTAAGTAGAGTGGTCTGCAGGCTGATAATTCAGTTCTGAAAACAGCAGGGCCCGGGTGCCATATGGCATCCGGGCCCTGTTTTATCCCAGCAGCTTTTAAAATACATTCAAATCAATAACTGCATCTACTGGTCTTTTTGAAGATTAATCAAATTGTTGGTCTACATGATTGGCTTGTTAAAAGAGCGGGATCGGCTGTAATGATGTTTGCTCTTCATATCCTCTGATTTTGAGAAGAGCCAGTTTATCTTTTTCACCCGTTAAAGTTGAGGTTGTACCGCTTCTCAAACGTTAGCCACTGACTGTGTCCTGCATCTTTTTAGTTTGAGGATCTAATATGATTCTGCTTCTGCTGAGTTCGGGATCTGGAATCATTTCTGCACTTTTGAAGTTTTTCAGCTTCGAACAGGCTACATCCATTTAAGTAGGCGCTCTCCTGCTTAAGTCTGCACTGGAAGCAGGTAGACGGATATTTTTCCGGGTCAGGATAAATCCATGCAATGCCAACATTGCCATTATCTATGGACATAACTGGATGGTAAGGGCGCATGGATTTGCTGTTACCATCAAACCAGCCTTCATTCTCAAGCTGCTTGCAGGTGTACGTCATGCCATAACACTTGATTCCATCTCTTGAAACACTTGCGTTCTTTTGAGGAAGAAGGCTTAACCTCAGGGACTCATGATTGAAATTGCTTTTCAAAAAAGCAGGACGATTTGCACACCCCCAGCTCCAGAGAGCTACAGGGCTGCAATCCTGTGTTACAGGATAGTCATTAGGCATCTTGTCTTTAATGCGGGCATTAACAGTGTTTACGGCAAGAAGAACTATTCGTCTGTAGTCATTGAGAGTAAGCACGCTGTTTGTTCGGTTATCAACAGAGCCGGCTTTTTTATGTCTAATTTCACATACGGTTGATTGCTTGAGCATAAAACGGAGCTCACTCTGAAGCATACCGATTGAGGACTCAACAGTGCTCTTATGATCTGCGCGGTTTGGGGCTGAGTTAATAACTGTAACCCCATGGTTACGCGCAAAACGCTCTATCCTGCTGTCCTCAAGCTCAGCATTGTCTGCACATATACAGTTAGGAATGCCAAAGGATGGCCAGTCAAAGGAAATATGGATATCAAAGTTTTCCTTAAAGTACTGGCTCTTATCAGAAATTGCACAGAACAGCGCTTCAGCAGCGCTTTTATTATGTGCATTCTCTAAAGAAACATGTATGCCGACAATCATACCTGTAAAACGATCCGTAACTGAATAAAGTACAGGTCGTCCTACTGGAATGGCAGGCTCTAATGAGGAGCAAAGAAAAACATTGTCCGGAGTGGAATCAACTTCGTAAACGTCACCTGGGCCTGAGCTGGCCTCATATTCAGACTCCGGGCTGGCTAAAATATCCTTGTTGAAGACAATAGGAGAATGCTTCAGCAGGTCCCGGTCTCTTCTGTTACAGGTTCGGTAATAGAATGAAGAAAACTGTCCGAATGTTGGAACAGGCGAGTCAGGATACTTATCTGAATAGCGAGCAATGAGAAATGAATAAGCCTTTCTTAAAGATACGCCATTCTGTGTCAGAACATAATCCCTGATAGTGGCTGACATTAAAGTCTTTAGGGACTTGTCTAATAAAGGCTTATCAACGCCCGTTTTTCTTCCCGGGTTGGAAGAAAAGGTTCTTGGTGAATGACCTACAGCACGATAGTCAGGCATAAGAGCAGCCTTACACTGACCTCTTTGAAACCATCTGGCAATAAGCCTGTACAGTTTACGCAGCATGCTCCTGCTGCCGTTGGACGCTTCGTGAAGCGCAACAGTAAGAGCATTACGAGAATATAAGACTTCCTGGTTAGAAACAATTGACGAAATAAGACAAAAGTTTTCCTCAACAGTCTTGTTCTCACTGACATACATGTTTCTCAGTTGCTCATAAGGATCTTCTACGAATCTTACTGCTCCGCAGCCCAGTTGTCTCTCAAGCTCTTTAGTATCAACAACCCTGTAGGTAATTTTACTTTGCTGATTGCCAGATATTGGATAAAGAGCAGTACAGTCAGTATTGGAGTAAAGGACTCGATGAGGGATACTGTCGATTGACAGAACTTCGTTCTTATTAAATATCAACTTGACTCTCCTCAACTTTGCCCAACCTGCAGTCATTAAGCAGCTTTAGATTGACTGGGATCTTTAAGAACTTCTTTGCACGTAGAATCTGTATAGCCTCACGTATGGTGTACCGTGCGTCAGAAGGTACCCCTATGCAATGAGTATCTGGTAACTAAGAAACCATAACCTCATAGGGAGCTTCCCTGGGGTTGCCAAAAACATTGAAGAGTTTTAATAAATCCTCTTCAGGGACATCTCCTGCCTCATTATATACAAGCAGATAAGATTTCTGACACGACTTTGACTGTCCCCCATTTGGCTATCAAGTCTATTATTAAAGACTTGTCATATAGTTTGCCTCTGATTTGATGTCAGGTATGAGTTTATGACAATCTTTAAATAACATGTACATTTCTGCAGGCTGATAATTCAGTTCTGAAAACAGCAGGGCCCGGGTGCCATATGGCATCCGGGCCCTGTTTTATGTGAGCTCTGCAGATTGTCTGTTCATCTGCTCAGACATATCCGGCCGGGTTTGCTCTGGCCGGATATGCTTATGGTATTAGACGTTGAAGAGGAACTCGAAGAGATCGCCGTCCTGAACGATATAGTCCTTGCCCTCAGAGCGCAGCTTGCCAGCTTCCTTGGCGCCTGCTTCGCCCTTGTACTTGATGAAGTCATCAAAGGCAATGGTCTGGGCACGGATAAAGCCGCGCTCAAAGTCAGAGTGAATCTTGCCTGCAGCCTGAGGAGCGGTAGCGCCTACCTTGACAGTCCAGGCACGTACTTCCTTGACGCCGGCAGTAAAGAAGGTCTGCAGACCAAGCAGCTGGTAACCGGCGCGGATTACGCGGTTAAGACCTGGCTCTTCAAGACCAAGGCTGTCCATGAATTCCTTGCGGTCAGCCTCTTCCATGGTAGCCAGGTCAGCCTCGATGGAGGCAGAAACAGGTACTACTATGGAGTTTTCTTTGGCGGCATACTCGCGGATAGCGTCCAGGTATGGATTGTTCTCAAAGCCGTCCTCAGAGACATTGGCAATGTACATCATTGGCTTTAAGGTCAGGAAGTTAAAGCCCTTCATGGCAGCCAGGTCTTCTTTGGTGAACTCAACGGCACGCAGCATCAGACCCTTTTCAAGGGCTGGCTTTACCTTTTCAAGAGCTACTACCTGAGCCAGAGCTTCCTTGTCACCGCCGGTGCGGGCACGCTTTTCAAGGCGCTGCAGAGCCTTGTCAGCAACTTCAAGGTCAGCAATGGCCAGCTCAGTGTTGATAACCTCAACATCATCAACAGGATTTACCTTGCCGTTAACATGGATAACGTTAGGGTCATCAAAGCATCTGACCACGTGGGCAATGGCATCAGTCTCACGGATGTTGGAGAGGAACTTGTTGCCAAGACCCTCACCCTGAGCAGCTCCCTTAACCAGACCGGCAATATCCACAAATTCCATGGCAGTTGGGACTACCTTCTGTGGATTTACTATGGCAGCGATCTGATCAAGACGGGTATCAGGTACAGGTACGATACCGGTATTAGGATCGATGGTGCAGAAAGGGAAATTCTCAGCGGCGATGCCGGCCTTGGTTAAAGCATTGAATAAGGTGGACTTACCAACATTTGGTAAACCGACGATACCACAGTTAAAACCCATGTTTAACTCCAGGAAAGTGAGGAAAAAGGATAACGAAACCAGAGCTGCTGTCCGTGCCACTGCAGGCGCCACAGCAGTTGTTCCTGCATGGGCACCTGCCGGGGCTGCAGCGGTGCGCCTGCATGGGCACCATCCGGGGCTGCAGCGGGGCCCGGCCTGGCCGCCTGGGCGCCTGGGCGCCAGGCGCCGGGCCGGACTTGTGCCGTTGGGGCTTACGGAACAGGCGCCTTGAGGCTATTTCTGCCAGGCAAGCGGCTTGAAGCCGTTGATGGCACTGGTGGCTCTGGTTATGCCCTGGGTGTAGATCAGGCCAATATCAACAGCGGCCGCATCTAAAGTTTCTTCAATCAGGGCGCGGTCGACAGGCGATGGCTTGCCCAGAACCCATGAATAGGTGTCAGGACCCTTGCCAATGCCTATGCGCAGGCGGTAATAGTCCTGGCTGTTAGCCAGGTGGGCGGTAATGGACTTAAGGCCGTTGTGACCTGCAAGACCGCCGCCGAATTTGAGTTTCATCTGGCCCGGAGCCAGGTCAAGTTCGTCGTGCAAAACCAGGATTTCTTCCGGGGCAATCTTGAAGAACTTGCATAAAGGACCTACGGCACGACCTGATTCGTTCATGTAGGTAGTAGGAAAGAGCAGATGTACCTCATGGCCCTCAATAGAGCCTTTGCCATGCAGTCCGGCAAATTTGCTCTCAGGATTGAGGCTGATATTGTAGCGGCGGGCGATGAGCTCAAGCAGGTCATAACCCATGTTGTGACGGGTATGGTCGTACTTGGCTCCGACATTACCCAGACCGACAATCAGTCTGATATTGGCATTAGCTGGCATATTGGCATTTCTCTGTGGATCTGCGGTCAACAGCTGGCCGCAGGATGCAGGCTGCAGGCTGGTAAAAGCTGACAGTGTGCACTGATTGCCCGGTGCTGCCTGCTGCAGATGCAGCTGCTGGCGCTGCGGCGCAGACGTCCCGACTGCTCAGGCGTGAGCGGCAGCAGGAACGCTTTATGGTATTGGCTGACAGCCTGAAAGGGGCGCTCAGAGCAGGGACGGGGCATCAGCAATCCGTTCGATGCCGCTTAAGTCCTCAGGATTTAAGCGTTCCAGAGCCTGAGCTGCAGTAAGCCCGCTGTCAGGAAAAACCAGATCAGGGGCGATTTCATTGAGCGGCACCAGGACAAAGGCACGCTGCTGAGCGCGCGGGTGAGGCAGGATAACTCTGACGTCTGATGATATCAGATCACCTGCGCAGATAATGTCCAGATCGAGGGTGCGTGGGCCGTCCTTGAAAAGCCTTACACGGCCAAATTCAAGCTCTATAGCGGCAAGACGTTCGTAAAGGGCAACAGGATCGGGCTGACTTTCAACCATGATGACAGCGTTAACAAAATCATCCTGATCAAGATAGCCCACAGGAGGGGTACGGTACAGGGATGAAGCCTTGATAACGCTCACGCCCTCAATGGCGTTAATGGCAGTCACGGCATCCTTGAGAGTGGTGGCACTCTGGCCCATATTGGAGCCCAGGGCAATTACAGTCAGCATCAAACTTTTCCAGTGCTCAGACAGCTCAAAAAATGATGATTATCATACAGAATTAAGGCCAAAGCTCAACAAAAATGCTGAAATCTTTGGCCTTATATATCAGGATTTTCATACCTGAGGTCAGCATGCGTGCCCGGAGTGTTCCAGGTCCGTTGTGAGCCTGGGCATGAGTCCTTTGTGATCCAGGGCATGTGCCCTTTGTGAGCCTGCAGCCCGTGTTGCGGGCTCAGATTATGGCTCGAGATTCATGGACTTGCGCCAGTTACGGGCCTTGCTGATGGACTCAGAAGACTCGTAAATCATCTCGCTGTCGCGCTGGCCATTGTCTGATGAGCCACGGTCACGGCGATCACGATCGCGGTCGCGATCACGGTCACGACGGTTGCGGCGGCCGCCACGGCGATCATCCTTGTAAGGACGATCCTCACGGGAACGTCTTTCAGCTTCTGACTTGCATGCGTCATAGTAAGGCTGCCAGAACTCAACGCGGGACTGCAGGCTGCTGTCAAACTGAGCACGCAGCTTGAACAGGTCAAAAGCGGCGCGGAAGCTGTTGTAGGATGTGGTCTCCTTGACATACTTCTCAGGCTCCCTGGATTCAAGGAGGAACTGCAGACGCCACAGCAGGGCGATAGAGCGGATGATCTGCTCAGGCATGGCGGTGATGCTGTACTGATTGATCACAACGCTTGAAGCCAGGAATGAGATCAGTGACTTGTAGTTGATGTTGTTGGCAGAGAACATCAGGTCGTCGCGAACTTCGTAGAAGTCCCACAGGAACTCATTCCACAGAATAATGGCATAGAGGAAGTGAGGCTTGTTGCACTTGCCCTCGTGGAAGCGCTGATCGGTGCTGGCAAAAGCGTAATTTAACAAATCACGGCAGGAGCTGGAGTTGAGCAGCATTTCGGAGAGGGTGAACAGGCGGCTGAACAGATGAAGTTCAGAAAGTACGCGGAAGCTTGCCTGGGCGTGGCCAGTGAGGAAGAGCTTGTTAACCTCGTCGTACATACGGGCCGGAGCAACCTGATAGAGCAGCTGGGCACATGGCTCAATGCTCTCAAGGGTGCGACGGGACAGGGCAAAGCCCAGCTTGGCGCTGAAGCGGGCAGCACGCAGAATACGTACCGGATCTTCACGGTAGCGGGTCTCAGGATCGCCAATGATATCGATCACGCCCTGGGAGAGGTCGTACAGACCGCCGTGCATGTCGATAAGCTCACCGGTCTGGATGTCCAGATAGATGGCGTTGATGGTGAAGTCACGGCGCTGAGCGTCATCTTCAATGCGCTTGCCGTAGCTGTTGTCACGCACCAGCATGCCCTGGTCAGTAACCTGAACATCATAGGCTTTGCCATCGCCGCTGAATGGACGGGTTACCTGCATCTTGTTGGCATTGCCACCACGGAAGGTGGTTACTTCAATAATATCGTTATTGGTATATACGATATGAACAATCTTGAAGCGACGGCCAATGATACGGGCATTGGTAAACAGACGACGCACCTGCTCAGGGGTCGCATTGGTGGAAACATCAAAGTCCTTAGGAGTCTTGCCCAGCAGCAAATCTCTTACGCCACCGCCTACCAGGTAAGCTTCAAAGCCGGCCTGCTTGAGGCGCTTGATTACCTTGATGGCAAATTTGGAGATTTTTTCAATTGGCAGCTGGTGCTGTTCAGCGTCCAGGACAAGCTTATGCTGGCCTTTTTTGACCACCATGGCTTTGTGCTTCTTCAATAGGTCTTCAAGACCTGGCATTAAGGTAGAAATTTTTGTGTACCTCAAGTCTACAAAGAAGGCTGGCTCTCCTAATATTTTACTCGGATACTCTCACCATCCATGAACATCTCAGTGTCATCACATGTCTCAAGACCTGTGCAGTCCCGGCCATGACATGACCTGTGACCTGCCCTGTGCAGGTCCGGCCGACCTGTCTGCAGGCGTCCTGCCGGGCAGGCGTCATGCAAAAGCGCAGGCGCAACCATGCGCGGCGCTACCTTGCAGCATCGCTTTGAGCATGTATTGAGGGGGAGAGGAAGGGGGAAAGTGCTCCGAGTAAAATATCAGGGGAACCTACAAGAACAAGCCGAAAACCGGTGAGATGACCCCTGGGTGGGGACATGACTCCATAAAGCATAAGTCTTCATCTGTGCATCCAGCTTTAAGTGGGCTGGTAACGGTCGGGAGCCGTATGGTCAGACCTGCAGAGAGTGCATCATGCAGTACATCTGCACCTGCATGGCAGAATGTCACGGAGGCTGCCACGGCCTGTTGCCGTCGGCGTCGTGCCCATGGGACTTAACCTGTCTGCAGGATCTGAAGATTTACTTTGGCGCAGGCTTTTCATACAGCCTCGCTGAACCGGTATGAATTGCCAGAGCTCTTAGGCTGGCAGGCATGACGCCTTGAGGTCGGACGGCAGTTGCCCTCGGGCAGTTCTGCTTTTGTATTCTGAAGCTGCCTGCAGAGCCGCCCCGTCTTGAATACGGGTGCGCTTACCCTGTGGTCAGATACTTCAGAATGCGCCGCCTCGGTCATGCAGTTACTGCACAGCTTGAGATAGCAGCTCATTGCCTGTCAGGACAGTTCACAAAATACACCTGCAAAGAGCAGCGCATATCTGTTGCTGTCAGCCCGTCTCATATTACTGAGGGGCGGTGCCGTCAGGCTCAGCTTAATTCACCAGGGAAAACCGCAGATACAGTACCTGTCATGACATATGCTCCCTCATCTGCTGCGCACCTTCAGTGTTCATGGTTCAGACCATGACAGGGCTGTCGGTCAGAGAGTATGCCTCAGGGAAAGCCTGGTGCAGACTGGCTGATCTGCATCTGCTTTGCTGCACAAATGTTCAGCAGCTCCTCTGCAGGCTGATATGAGCATTGCACTGGCTGCAGGACGCTTGAAAAATAATGCGGGCGTCAGCATGCCGGTACTGTTTCTTTCAGGCGGTTCGCCCGAAAACAGGCTGCATTATATCACAATAGCCGAATGGGGCATGGCCGCCACATTAAAGGCACAGGCCATATGGAATATAAGATCATCCATGCCGTGAGCGTACTCACGGGCCACTTCAGCCACAGCTGCCATGCCTGCGCCATCGGCCCCGCCATCACAGAGAGCATGCACCAGCATTGAGATATCAATTCCGCTGTCAGGAAGCATAAATTCAGTCAGAACCTCACCTTTGTCATTGCCATAATCGAGGCCGGGCACTGCCCTCTGTCCATGGCATGCTGCAGTGGCCCGGGCATCTGAAGTGGTCGGGGCAGCTGAAGTGGCCGGGGCCTGGCCATGGCTTTGGCCATGGCCAAAGCCTCTGGCCGGACTGAGTTGAGGGGTCAGTAAAAGTCCTAGACCAAGGACAGTGCTGGTCAGGGCAGTGTGCCTGGTACTGCCAGGCTGACAGCTTAAGTCAGTGGCTGCTGCATTGCGGGCGTGTCGTGAACGGCTATGGCCCTGGTCGCTGCATCTTGCGGCCTCGGCAGAGGCAGCAGAGGCGGCAGCTGCAGCATTGGCAGCTGCTGCGGCCCGGCTGATTATCTCAAGGGTTATCAAACCGGCCCGGATGAAAGTTTCATCAAGGTATTTTGCCATATTCATGCAGTTTTCATCGCACTGCTGGCCCAGCAGTCTGCAGGTGTGAATAAAGGCCTGATGAGGAGCCATGGTGCTGAGCACGGCAGGAGCTTTGTTCTGTTTGGAAAGCTTGTTGCCCTGAGGGTCGGTGATGAGCGGCACATGAAAGAACTCAGGGGCAGTCCAGCCCATGATGTCGTAAAGACAAAGCTGCAGGAAGGTGGCATCGAGCATGTCAGCGCCGCGTACTACCTCGCTTATGCCTTCGTTGTGGTCATCAACCACCACGGCCAGATTGTAGGCAATGATGCCGTCAGCACGGCGCAGTACCAGGGAGCTTGCCAGCTCATGTCCCAGATCACACTGACTGACCATTCCAAGGTTGTTGTCCTTAAAAGACGGGTAATGCTTAAGGCACTCTTTGAGCTCAATGCGTATGGCAAGGTGGTCAGCATCGGCAGTGCGCAGTTTCTCCTGAACCTGCTGTTCGTGGCAGGGGCAGGGACGCTGTTTCATCAGGGCGCGGGTGCACTCACAGAAATAGGCTGTGCCATTGTCGGTCAGGACATTCATCACCTCATGATAATCCTCGAGCTGACAGCTCTGAATCACAGGTGACAGAGGAGACTTGATACCAAGAAGAGCCAGCTCGGTAAGAATGACAGGTGTGTTGGCGGGCGGGCAGCGGGGAAAGTCCAGATCCTCAATACGGACAATAAAGCGGCCCTGATGGTTCAGGCAGCGCAGCAAAGCGGCATAACCGGCCACCAGCGATCCCTGATGGAGGCGACCGCTTGGTGATGGGGCAAAACGTCCGCAGTAAGTCATAGAAAAAAGGATCCTCACGTTTAACATTCACAGCCGCCATGCGGCGCATGGCCGCCTGCATGCATGGCTGTCTGGCAGGCTGTCTGGCGGCTGCCCGCCTGGAGCGCACCGGCCCGTGGCCAGGTCGCAGGCAGTTGCTCTGCTGTTCGCCTGTTCATAGCGGCCTGCGGCAATGCCGCCGGCAGGCAGCTCTCGGGCAGGGCCTGGTGACTCTTATCCTCTGATTGAATGGCCGGCTCTACTGCCTGTCGCCAAAGAGCTCAAAGAAATTCCTGTTAGGAATAAAGGTGCTTTCGTTACCTGCAACCACCTTGCCCATGGTCAGTCGTACCGGAACGTCGCGCTGCTTTTTCTCGTCGAATTTGACGCCATGCTTAATCTGCACATAGGTGGCGCCGCAGGAGCCTTTCTTGAAGTAGAGCTTTTCCGGAATGACAGAGAGATCAAGTGGAGTGTTATCAGCCATGGCTTATCCTTAAGCAAAACAAAAAACACTGACAGTGCAGAAAGTGGCTGGTTATCTGAGCCATCAGTCTGCGTAAGCCATGAGAATATGATCTTTGGGGCTGAAAGTTAAGTATTTCTGTTATTACCTGACAAAATGCCACAGTATTTGACCTGCCCAACCCGGCCCAGCTCTGTCCTGCCCTGCCTAACCCGGCTCAGCTCTGTCCTGCCATGCCCTGATCTGTTCTGTCCAGCCCAGCCCATCCCAGCCCTGATCAGATCTGTCCGTCTGTCTGTACAGATGGCATAGACCGTTCATGGCCTGTTTGATTGAGAGCGGGACAGCGTAGCAGGGGCGATTCTTGCAGGGCTGGTGATCGCACCTTTAAAACTCTATCCAATGTCTTTTGCAAAGCAAAATTATGGTGCTGTGAGATATATGAAAACTGAACAATGTGCTGTCAGTTGCAGAGCAAAAATGTGGGCCTTAAGGATTGCTGAGAAGTGGTGTATGGGCCGAGCATCTCAGTTGGTGTACGGGTTTAGCTGTCAGTTGCTTTGGCGCCTGATGGAATATGGGCCGGATACTTATTGAAATGACAGGATGGGATGAGATTGGAGGAGGTGGCTGTAAGGTTGAGATGCGGTGACTGTGAGATCGCCTGATGGGGCCTGGGACTGTTGCAGTACAGCTGCAGGACCGCCCTGATGTGGTGGGTGGGGACCTTGAGTTTTTAGGAGGAGCTGGGAGTTTGGAGGTGGGCCTGGGGGCTCATGGGAATATACTCAAGCGCACCGCAGTGCGCCTGAGTTATTGAGTGCAGGCAGAGTGTGCCTGATAGTGAGCAGGACCTGCTGTTAGTCTCCGTACTGCTTTTCCTTGATTTCAGCCAGGGACTTGCAGTCTACGCACAGATCGGCGGTTGGACGGGCCTCAAGACGCTTGATACCAATCTCAATGCCGCACTGCTCGCAGTAACCAAACTCGTCATCATCGAGCTTGCGTAAGGTCTTTTCGATCTTCTTGATCAGCTTGCGCTCACGATCACGGGCGCGTAACTCGAGGGCAAACTCTTCTTCCTGGGAAGCACGATCAACTGGATCAGGGAAGTTGGCAGCTTCGTTCTTCATGTGGCCTACAGTGCGGTCTACTTCAGAGCGCAGCTGATCACGCCAGGCGGTCAGGATCTTGCGGAAGTGCTCTTTCTGAGCATCATTCATGTATTCCTCACCAGATTGCTCCTGGTAAGGCTTAACACCGGCAATAGCCAGCGGCGACATGGAGTCTAAATCTTCTTGGGTAAGGTTACTCATAACTCATTTCCTTATTGGTTTGTAAGCATCAGCCCGCCTCATAAGGGCGGTTAATGAGCAAGGGCAGCAGCCCGGCTCATTTGTTCCTGATGGCAGGTTCAGCACCTGCAAGGTACTGTAGATCCATTCAGGATGATGCTCTGATGGTTAGGCCGGCCCTCAGGGCAGGCTTCTGACCGCAAACATGACGGATGAAGTGCATTTGAACCTGTAAACCTGAGGCAGATGCCTTACAGAACACCTGAACGTTTCCGTCATTGCACAGGGACAACTTCACGCCCGCAAGGGCGAAGAGCGGCTGTGACAGACCTGA
Organism: Anaerobiospirillum sp. NML120511; assembly: GCF_023050955.1. Lineage (NCBI taxonomy): Bacteria > Pseudomonadati > Pseudomonadota > Gammaproteobacteria > Aeromonadales > Succinivibrionaceae > Anaerobiospirillum > Anaerobiospirillum sp. NML120511. Next base: position 66,434 of record NZ_JALKIK010000020.1, on the reverse strand, counting down.
TTCAAGCTGCAGCGCTACTGGCGCAAACAGCTAATACAAGCCCTTATTAATGGGACTGGCCATTAATCAAGGCAAGCATTATCCATAAATTGCCCCGGGGTATCAAGCAAATAATATCCATGCTGTGAGAAATATAGCTAATTTGCGTAATGCTCCATGCCGTGTATCGCATTTTTCTCACTTTGCAGCCCCGTTCAGGCAGGCTTTTCCAAAGCCTGTCGTGTCTTAAAGTGCTCTGTCTATGTGATATCTGACAGTGGGCCTGCACTCTTTAGAGCAGCATGGCGCTGCTGTCAGGGGCCTGGGCTTATGAAAAACTACTGACGCTGAAGTTAAGGCTCAGGGCAAGGTAAACCAGGTCAATCAACATAGCACAGTAATTCAAATGGCACTAAGCATCATATGTCCAAAATGACGACCCGCCTGCAAAACAGAAAAATTCACAGCCATAAAAATGTAGTCTTAACTGTAACCTTACGTGAACTTTACATTGGAATACCTGGTCATAAATGCAGGTCCGTCATCAAAGTGACTGCCCCGATGAGGGCAACATGCAGCTTTTCCATAAATTTCACTGAAAAGTGCCGGCCGTTTTATCCTTAGATATACGCAGCGTAACCGCAGTATCAGCTGCTCACAATACTGGCCGGATCAGGGTGGTCAGTTCCGGGAGTGCGCTTTCTACATATATATAGTGCACTGTGGGCAGATCAGATGTTCTTGCTTAGGCCATGTGGCGGCTGTCAGTCCTGTGCCTTGCTGTGACCAGGCCCGGCCATGCTGCCGCCTGGGCAATGCCCTGGGAGTTGCCAGGCTGGGCCTGCCCGGTGCTGGCGCTGCCGGCACGGCTCAGCCCGTACCTGTGATTTGCATTGCGGCCAGGGTGTAGCCAAGTTGTGGCCCGGCTGGGCCAGGCTGTAGCCACGTTATAGCCCGGCAGCGGCCCTGGTGTGGCCTTGCTGCGGCCAGGTTATGACGGTTGCCCTGGCGCGGCCTTGGGGTTTATTGCCAGGCTCTGCTGTTGGCAGGTTACGCCTCATTTGCCCGGTAGTCCAGACTGCCGTAAATATGGGGGCGGGAGCGGCTTATTTTGTATGCACAATGCCATGGGCTGATAGTTGAGTTTAGGCTTGCTTTGCTATAATGCATACTTTTGTTCTGTAAGGGCAGCATAAGCTGTGAGGCATGCATACGGGCAGTAAAATGAGCCTGTCATGGGTGCCCTGTCAGGCGCGGGACAGGCCAGGTATGACCGGCCTGCAAAATCCCAGGTGAGGATCTGTCCTGAGCATACTGTCTGCGGCACTGCGGGCCGCTTTACGGGTACGGACATTTGAGGCAGGTGTTGGAGTAATCTTTCTGCCTGAAGAATTTCAAGGCGCAGCCATTAAGGAGCAGTGTGTCTCCATAAGCTGCGCCATAAGGCCTGATGTTCACAGAGCACAGGGCCCCAGAAGGAAGGTAATAACTGATGCAGGATAAGCATAACGGCCATGGCAGCGGCAGCTCGCGACTTGAGCCTACCTTTGGTGACTTTACCGGTATGCCGGACCCGCAAAATAATCAGGGCCAGGATCTTACAGGTTCAGGCTCTGCTTCCTTTGATGCCGGCTCCTTCAGTGCCCTTGATGATGCTCCCTTGACCGGACCGGGCCGTCGTGCTGCTGTCGCCGCCCAGGAAAAGGCTGACAGCGACAGCGTTGAGCACAACAGTGATATTTCCGACCTTGCGGCACAGGACTCTAATGGCACAGGCGCCGCAGGTGTCGCTGGTGCAGGGGCGGGCGCTGCCGGTGGTGCCGGTGGCGCCGTCCCGGGCGGCCTGCCGCCAGAGGGCGGTGATGACAAGGGCCGCTCAGGCCGGGCTGAGGAGGCGGGTGCTGACAGAGGCGGGGCAGATGCTGTAACCGAGGCTAAGGGCGCAGCGGGTGACTCTGACAGTAACGGGACCGATGCAGATGGCGCTGCCGGGGGCGAAACTGTCGGAGGCGGTGCTGCGGGTACCGCAGGTGACGGGGCAGACGCTGGCAATGAGTATGAGACCTATGAGCAGATGCTGGCACGTTTTGAGGGTGATGAGCAGAAGGCTCAGGCTCTGCTGCGTCTGCAAAATGCCCGTGAGAGTCTTGCTGCCGGTGATGTTGAGGGCAACTTCCTCTATCGCTGGCGTGAGCGTGTGCGTGCTGAAAAAGAGGCACGTATTGCTGAAAAGGAAGCCCGCGCCCTTGGTGCTCTGCCTCGTCTTACTGTCTGGCAGCGCATGGTAAAGACCATACGCTTCCTTACCTATCTCTTTATCAAGCTGGCTGTAGTAGGCATTGGTATCAGTGCTCTGCTCTTTATCTACTTTGATGCCGTGGTGATCGACGGTTATGAGGTAGATGACAAGTGGGTGCTGCCGGCCGTAGTTTATTCCCGTCCTCTGGAGCTCTATCCTGATCAGCGTCTGTCTCTTGATCAGATGCTCTACGAGCTCAAGCTGCTGCAGTACCGTGAAGTATCCAGTCCGTCCCGTCCGGGCGAATATGCCGTTAACCGCAAGAACGGCCGTGTGGTACTGATCCGCCGTCCATTTACTTTCCCTGATGGTGAAGAGCCGCGTCTGTCCTTAATGGTGGAATTTGAGGACAAGCGCGTTAACCGTATCCTCAATGCCGAAACCCTCCAGGAAATGGCATTCCTGCGCATGGATCCTGTTCTGCTTGATCGTATTAACCGTATCAATCCTCAGGAAGACCGTATCTTCATTTCCCTTGATCAGGTGCCCGAGCAGCTGGTTACCACTCTGGTAGAAATTGAAGACCGCTCCTATTTTGAACACTTTGGTATCAACCCTGTAGCCATTGTCCGTGCCTTTGTGAAGAACACCATGGCAGGCCGTGTGGTTGAGGGCGGCAGTACCATTACTCAGCAGCTGGTCAAGAACTACTTCCTGACCAACGAGCGCAGCTATTCCCGTAAACTCAAGGAAATCTTCATGGCCATGGCCATGAATCACCGCTACACCAAGGAGCAGATCCTTGAGGCTTACATGAATGAAATTTACCTGGGCCAGAATGGAAATGCCGGTATTTACGGCTTTGGTCTGGCCTCCTATTTCTACTTTGGTGTACCGGTAGCCGAGCTGTCCCTCGATCAGATGGCTCTGCTGGTTGGTCTTATCAAAGGCCCATCCTATTACGATCCATGGCGCTATCCTGATAACGCTCTGGAGCGCCGCAATACCGTTCTTGGTGTGCTGCGCAACCGTGGCCATATTTCTCCTGAGCTCTTTGAAAAGCTCGCTGCCAAACCGCTCAATGTCATTAAGCGCGGTCAGATGAATTACAACAAGACCCCAGCTTTCATGGGCCTTGTTAAGACTGAAATTGGCTGGCGTTTCAAGGAAGAGGAAGAAAGAACAGGTAAGGACTTTCTGTCAGGTAATGGCATCCGTATCTTTACCTCACTTGACCCTCAGGCTCAGCTGTCAGCTGAAAAGGCTGTAACCGAGCAGATTGCTGCCATTGAAAAAGAGAGCAAGAAGAGCAATCTTGAGGCTGCCATGGTCGTCTCTTCATGGCGTACCGGTGAGGTTTCAGCCATTGTAGGTTCCTCAAATCCAAAGTATGACGGTTATAACCGTGCTCTGGACAGCCGCCGTCAGGTAGGCTCGCTTATCAAGCCTTTTGTGTATCTGACCGCTTTCCATCAGGGCTATCATCTTGGCTCCATTGTCAATGACAGCGCCGTACAGGTGAAGCTGCCAAATGGCAATATCTGGTCACCAAAGAATGATGACAAGAAGTTCCGTGGTCCGATCCGTGTAATTACCGCCATGGCCAAGTCCTTGAATGTACCTACGGTGCGTGTGGGCATGGGCGCCGGTCTTGATAATGTCATCAATACCCTCAATGCCGCCGGTTACAGGCGCAAGCTGCCACTGTATCCGTCCATTGTTCTTGGTACTCCAGAGCTTTCTCCTTATGAGCTCAATTCCATGTACGTAGGTATGGCCACTGAAGGTATCTACCGCGACCTGACTGCTCTGCGTACCATTGAAAAGGATGGCAGGATTGTTTATCAGCGTGGTGGTAACCGCTCACCACGTACCCTTGATCCAAAGGATACCTATCTGGCCATTTACGGTATGACCGAGGCTACCCGCACTGGTACCGGACGTCGTATTGCCAGGATGTTCCCTGGTGTAACCATTGCCTCCAAGACTGGTACTACCAACGATTTCCGTGACTCATGGACTGTAGGTATGGACTCTGATGAAGTAGCCACTGTATGGGTAGGCTATGACAACAACAAGTCCACAGGCCTGTACGGTTCAACCGGTGCCATGAGACTGTATGGTGCCTACCTGCAGGAGCGTGGTGTGAACTCACTTGATCTCAAGCGTCCACAGGGCATTGTCTTTGCCAACTTCGACTCTCAGGGCAACGTGCTGGCCAGTGGCTGTGAGGAGCCAGGTATGGAGCGCTATCCGGCCCGTGAGGATCGCATTCAGTACATAAGACAGTGCAATAACTTTGGTGAGTTTGGCTATGACGAGCTGCCATATGAAGTACCTCAGTCTCAGCAGCCTGTATACAGACCATACGATCCAAATGCACCAGAGGGTCAGAACGCTGCCGGTACCGGAACTCCAGGTGCTCCGGCTGCCCCAGGCTCATTAAATCTGGGCACCCGTCCAATAATGCCATCAGGTCAGGTCGCCCCGGCCCCTGTCCCGGCAGGCCAGTCTGGACAGCCTGGCAAGCCAGTACAGGGCGGTCAGCCGGCACCTGCGGCCCCTGGATCACTATTTGGCGATGGTCCTGTACGTCCGGCCGGTAACAACTTTGTGGCACCGAATATCAATGCCCTTAAGGATGGCAGTGTAGAGGACTCTGGTGCCCGTGACGTTGATCCGGTAAAGCCTGACAATCAGGCCCGCCCAACTCAGCGTTCCTCTGAAAACACTGAGCGTCAGGCCGATGCCTTTGAAGATGAGCTCTTAAGTATCTTCTAGGCCCGGCAGGCGGCACGCAATGTCTGATGCAGAAATTATGCGCCGCCTGACGTTCCAGGCAAGGAGTGCTCCAGTCAGAGCCGTCTTCAGTGCAACACAGGCAAGGTCCGCTCCCAGCCCCGTTCAGGCCAGGCAATGGCCTTGCACAGGTCCTGAGCCGGATCCTGCCATAGCCTTGCCATGGCCAGAACTGTCCTGGGCCGGGCTACGGACAGTCACGGGCCGCTCCACGGGCAGCCTGGGCCGGGACACGGACCAGCCGTCCCGGTTGGGATCAACACAGCGGCGCTGACAACAGCCCAATGAAAAAAGCCTCCAGCAACAGCTGGAGGCTTTTTTTTCGGCTTTGGGCCGGGCTGACTGCGGGGCAGTATCAGGCGTTGACATTGATGGCGCGGGTGCCGTCGGCACGGGTCCATGACGCCGGGGTCTTGCCCTGCAGCAGATAGCTGAAAGCCAGTATCTGGGAGATAACCTCAAAAAGCTCGCGAGGGATTTCCTCACCTTCTTTGAGGCAGCGCAGCTGACTCATCAGCTGCTCGTCCTTGTGAACGTACAGACCCAGCTCTTTTGCCATGTCGATAATGGCCTCGGCCATGGCACCCTCACCCTTTGAGGAGACCACAGGGGAGCTGCGGCTTTCCTCATCGTAGCTCAGACCGACAGCCTCTTTGAGGCCTGATTTGTTGCGTGAGTAGGATGACTTGGATGAGAACATACTGTTTCTCCGGCAAAATCGGGTTTAAGTCGGGCTCGCTGTCCCGGTTAAGTGTGCAGTGGGATGCCACCGGCAGTGACGCTGCCTCCTGGGACTGCTGCTCAGGACTGTGGCGCGGCTGCAGTTGTCAGTAGTCGCCTGATCATCAGGCATTGGCATTAAAGGCATTGCCCTCGAAACGGAAGCGGTCCGGACTGAGAGGTGTCTCAGTCATGACTGCATTGTCATTGAAGCTGACCGGGCCCAGACGGGCATTGGAGCCGCGTGAGGTCAGGCCTACTTCCTTGAGGCGGGCATTGAGTTCTGGCATGTGAGCCTGAACTTTCTGCAGGGTCTCAAACTTTTCAGCCACAAATGACATCTGGATTTCAGGGAAGCGCAGCTTGACCTTTACCTGCAGGGCACCGAGGTTTTCAAGGTCGAGATTGAAGTTGAGATGCCAGCTGGTGCCGCCATCTTCATCCTTGCGTTTCTGAGCGCTCATGCTGCCTTCCTTGCCGCCCTGATAGTTAGGTGGCAGAGGAATATGGCGCAGCATGGACTGATCCTGAGGGATGGACTGCATCTGCTGCTGCATGCGCTCTACCTGACCAAAGGTTTCCTTGAGCAGGTCGCGGCTCTTGCTGGCGCTGGTCTCGTCCATTTCCTGAGTCATCTTCTGGTGTTCCTTGATGGCAGGCTCAAGAGCTGCTGCCTTCTGGGCACCGCCCTGAGTCTTCTTCAGGAACTTGTCAACGTTCTTACCAATCTGCTCAAAACGGATACACAGCAGCATGAAAGCCCACTGGTGCAGGGCCATGGCCTGAGAAGATGATGGTGACATTGGACCGGTGACAAAGTTCAGCCAGTTGCTGACAGTCTGCAGATCATTGACCGGATTGTTCAGAGACTTGAGCAGGTTCTGAGCCTGTTCCTGCATCTTAGGTGGCAGGGACTGATCAGCTGCCGCTGTCTGCAGCTTTAAGGTCAGGTTCTCAAGACTGTTCTGTCGCAGGCTGGACTGGGCTGCCTGTTCAGTGTTTTTGCTGTTGAGTGCCGAGGTGTCACGGGTTCCATCTTCAAGGGCTGCCTTGCTTGGATCTACAGTTTTATCAGCACCGGCTGCCTTATCAAGTCCTGCAGGCGGCATGCTGGCAGCCTCATCGGCATTACGGCGGCCAAAGAGTGAAGCCAGACGGCGGAACAGACCACCTTCCTTTGGAGTAGCAACATTGTTGACCACACTTTCTTCAGGAATAGGGTCGTTCTGACCGGAGGTAATCTGGGCAGCACCAAGAACGCTGGAGCTCATCATGCCATCATTGCCCTTGTTGATAATCTGGCTGATGGCATTGTTATCGGCAGTAAGGTCAGTATCGGCAACTACACCGGACAGAGCCTGATTGCCATTGCTGCTGTTTTTCAGGCCAAATTCATCAAGGTCATCAGACGGTACGGTCTGAATAACGTTCTTGATAATCTCATCCTGCAGGCTGTCCTCATCAAGGCTGATAACAGGAGAGTGCAGAATAGGCATAGGAGGAATCTGAATGCCTGGGCGATCACCTGTTGCCGGAGTACCTCCAGTACCAGGCATTGGTGAAGGACCTGTTCCTGAAGGAGCACCAGCCATGCCGCTCTGACCGGCGGCGCCGGCAGCTCCGACAGCACCGGCTGCTCCGGCAGCCTGGGCGCCCTGAGCAGGCTTAACACTCTGAGCCAGCTCGTTACGCACTGCGGCAGCAGCCTGCTGGGCAGCCTGAGCTGCCTGCTGAGCTGCGGCCTGGGCATTCTGTGCAGCCTGTGCAGCTGCCTGAGTACCGGCAGCTGCCTGGGCACTGGCCTGAGCACCTGCAGCAGTCTGAGCATTAGCCTGGGCAGCAGCCTGAGCGGCTGCCTGGGTCTGTGCTGCGGCACCCTGCTGTGCCTGTCCTGGCTGAACCTGGCCAGTCTGAGCCTGGCCAGCACCCTGAGTGCCGGTCTGGGCAGCTTGGGTCTGACCCTGAGCCAGCTGGGACTGAGCGGCACCTGCAGTCTGGGCTGAACCCTGACCTGCAGCACCGGCACCCTGGCCACCGGCCTGTCCGGTGGTCTGACCGGCTGTCTGAGCCTGCTCGACACCGGTATTACCTGCTGTGGTGTTGCGCTGGGCTGCCTGCAGGGCGTGTTCGCCATGATTTACTTTGGCGCGCTCAGCTGTCTCCTGAATAATATGAGTAGTGGTAGAGGCTACGGCTGTGCCTGTGGCCTTGATATGAGTATCACCAACGGTATTAACCCTGGTTGAACCCATGATCTGAGCTTCCTGAGTTCTCTGTTCGGTAAGAGTCTGAGAGTACAGACGCGAGAACTGGTTTATCTCACCATTGCGGGCGGCCATTTGCTCGGCCTGAGTACGGGCCTGCTGAGTCTGTACCTGAGCCTGATGCTGAGCTGACATCTTGTCAGCCACATTGGCAGCAGCCTGGGCACGGGCCTGCATATTGACCAGAAATTCTTCCTGAACAGCCTTCTTATCCTGAATCTGCTCGTCCTGAGCAATTTCTCTGGTCAGCTTCTGCTCGGTCTTTTCGGCGGCCTGTTCCTGCTGAACAATTTCTTTCTTAATCTGAGCCTGATCTGAGCGCTGCTCAAGGTACTCGCGGGTCTTTGCTACATCGGTTGCAGATCCGTGAGTTGCCGGGCGGCGGGCAGCCTCATCGGCAGCCTCAGCCTCGACATCGACCTCAGCTCCCGGTGGCAGACGGGTCTGAGAAAGAACATTGTTCTCACTGCGGGAAACAGCAGCTCCGTCATCCAGAACCTCGCCATCAGCAGGTGCGCCTGACAGACCGGCTGGAGCAGCAGTAGATGATCCGCTCTGAGCGTCCTGAGCAGCAAGACTGCCCTGGCTTAAGGTAGCCGGACGTTGAACAGTGTGTACAGGAGGCTGTCTTTCATCATTAAGGCTGTTTTGCTGTACGGCTCCATACAGGCGGGCGTACATATTGGAGCGGCCGCCATGTGACTGATTGAGGATGCCACCAGAGGCCGAGCCTGCGTTCTGGCCCTGACCAGACATACCAGCAGTCTCGCTGTTGCTGCCGTCACTTGCTCCCATGCCTTGCTGATTACCCGGAACAATGGTTGGGCGATGAGCCATATTTTCAGGAATGTCGTCCTGACCCTGACCCTCACCTTCAGGCTGCGGAACAATAGACGGAAGCTGAGCGGTATTGAGATCAGCAGGGGCACGACCCTCCTCCCCATCAGCCACAGGCTGCTGAGGCACGATAGACGGACGCTGTGCAGTGTTCTGGTTAGCAGGTGCCTTGGACTCATCGCCGTCAGCTGGCTGCTGGTTTGGAACAATGGATGGACGCTGGGCAGTGTTCTGATTTACAGGTGCCTTGGACTCATCGCCGTCAGCTGGCTGCTGCGGAACAATGGATGGACGCTGGGCAGTGTTCTGGTTAGCAGGTGCCTTGGACTCATCGCCGTCAGCTGGCTGCTGCGGAACAATGGATGGACGCTGGGCAGTGTTCTGGTTAACAGGTGCCTTGGACGCATCGCTGTCAGCTGGCTGCTGCGGAACAATTGATGGACGCTGGGCAGTGTTCTGGTTAAAAGGTGCCTTGGACTCATCGCCGTCAGCAGGTTGCTGGTTAGGAACAATGGATGGACGCTGGGCAGTGTTCTGGTTAACTGGTGCCTTGGACTCATCGCCGTCAGCTGGTTGCTGGTTAGGAACGATAGATGGACGCTGGGCAGTATTCTGGTTAACAGGTGCCTTGGACTCATCGCCGTCAGCAGGTTGCTGGTTAGGAACAATGGATGGACGCTGGGCAGTGTTCTGATTTACCGGAGCCTTGGACTCATCACCATCAGCCTCAGGCTGCTGCGGAACAATGGATGGACGCTGGGCAGTGTTCTGGTTAACAGGTGCCTTGCTTTCATCGCCGTCACCTGGCTGCTGGTTAGGTGTGATGGCCGGACGCTGGGCAGTGTTCTGGTTAACCGGTGCCTTGCTTTCATCGCCGTCAGCTGGCTGCTGCGGAACAATGGATGGACGCTGGGCAGTGTTCTGATTTACCGGAGCCTTGGACTCATCGCTGTCAGCTGGCTGCTGCGGAATAATGGATGGACGCTGGGCAGTGTTCTGATTAACAGGTGCCTTGCTTTCATCGCCGTCAGCAGGTTGCTGGTTAGGAACAATGGATGGACGCTGGGCAGTGTTCTGGTTAACAGGTGCCTTGGACTCATCGCCGTCAGCTGGCTGCTGGTTAGGAACGATGGCTGGACGCTGGGCAGTGTTCTGATTTACAGGTGCCTTGCTTTCATCGCCGTCAGCAGGTTGCTGGTTAGGAACAATGGAGGGACGCTGGGCAGTGTTCTGATTTACCGGAGCCTTGGACTCATCACCATCAGCCTCAGGCTGCTGCGGAACAATGGATGGACGCTGGGCAGTGTTCTGATTTACAGGTGCCTTGCTTTCATCGCCGTCAGCTGGTTGCTGATTAGGTGTGATGGCCGGACGCTGAGCTGTGTTCTGATTTTGCTGTACAGGGACATCAGCGTCAGCCTCTCCTGCAGGGATTGTTACAGGGCGGGCATGCTGACTGTTTGATGTCGGGATGTCAGCATCGGCCTCAGACTGCTGAGCCTGATTGTGGGCCTCAAGGATACGTGCCTGCATCTTGAGGGCGTTTAAAGCCTGCTGGTTTGGCTGGATAGTATCGTTATCGACACTGCCAAAGTGGGAGACAGGAATAGTCATGCCTGGCATGATATCCATACCGCCATAACCGGTGCTCTGAACTGCCTTAAAGCTCAGATTTACGATATTGGACGGCATGTTGTTCATGCTAAGTGGAGGCATCTTGCCATCAGTTGCAGGTCTGGCTGCATTGCTCTGAGGCTTAATATCGGCTGTAGCTGGCTTGTCAGCTGGAGCTGGAGCTGGAGCCGGTTTTGTCTCTCCCTTACTATCAGCAGTGGCTTTGTTGTTCTGAGCAATTACAGGTGCTTTGCTCTCAGCCGGGGTGTTTGCCTGAGCCTTGCCATCTGCAGGAGTCTGGGCAGGGCGAGTCTGATTTGGCGCAGCTTCACCCTCTGCGTCTGCAGGAGGGACAGGGTAGCGTGAGCTGATAGCGTTTTGAGCTGCAGCAAGTTTTTGAGACAGAGCCATGGTATGAGCACGCATGGCATCAAGAGCTGATTTTCTGTCAGATGCGCTGTTCTGTGCAGATACTTTTGGCTCAAAGACTATCTTTGGCATTTCTGCAGGATCAGGCAGTTTGCCTTCCTGAACTATGCGCTGACGCTCGGCACGAAACTCACTTTGAAGTTTGCTTGCACGGGCAGACAGTTCGGCCAGGGAAAGCTGGCGAACGTTAGCCTCAGGAACATGACGTGAAGGTGGCGGCAGTTCACCATCGCTTGGTGCTGAAGAGCCGTTATCGCGGCTGAAAAGACGGTTGATGCTGTCAGAGCGGTTCTGACTTGAAATGCTGCGATCAAACTTTTCGGCTTCTTCAGGGGAAATCTGGATGAGGTTGCCACTCTTGGCTGTGTTGGCAGCACGGGCAATAAGATTGCTGATGCGCTTTGAGATTTCAGCGCTGATAGGCTTGTCAGCTCCGGGAGTTCCCTGAGTGTTGCGGCTGTTCTCTGTGCGGGCGGTGTCAGGGTTGGCATGAGCCTGACGCAGCTGACGCAGGCGCTCGGCATAGGTGGCTGAGTCCTGTTTGGCAGCATGCTGGTTATCGCGGGAGGTCAAAGCAACTGAATTGTCTGAGCCACGGGATGAGGAGGAAGTTGCTGTTGATGCTGCAGCATTTTCTCTGGCTGAGCGGGCCAGAGCCTCTGGCTGATTGCTTTTGACGTATTCGATTGAGGCACTGAGCACACGGCTGCTTGCCTGCTGAATGCGGCTGTTGGGCTGGTTCTTTGGAACATTAATCTGACGGACTGCCAGATCTCTTTCAAGGCCTGCGCCCATGTGGCGACGGTCTGAAAGAGTAACCAGGTTTTCCACCATGAACTTGGCCAGATCCTTACCGGTCTGAGTTCCTTCTTTGAGGGTTGCAGGCAGGGAGTTCATGGCCTTTTGCAGCGATTCGGCTGCATCTCGGGTGCGGACAGTTGAAGAGCCGCTGGAAAGATTCTGCGCAACTTTTTCCTGGAGGGAGGAATCACGGTCAATGAGCTTGCCTGCCAGCTTGCTGTAAACAGCCATCTGCTCGGCCTGGGAATCGACCTCTGGTTCACCGGCAGCAGACATGGCATTGCCCAGACTCTGATTGAGCCTGTTCATTGAGCGCGACAGTGAGTCACCTACCTCATCCTGCTCCCTTGACAGAGAGTTCAGATATGAGACTGTAGCTGCTTTATTCATTGCAGGGGAGCGTGACGCTTCCTTATCTTCACCTGTAAGGGCGGATTTCAATGAAATTCTCGAGGTATCCGCAGCGGAGGTCCTCTGCAGGCGGTTATCTACGTTAGTGCTCATGAAACAAAACCTGAAGCCGGCGCGAGCAATTATGCATGCACGTTGCGCTGCGCTTGCAAAATTACCCGGCCTGGCAGAAGAAGAACATGTTCTGATGCCGTAACGGCTGTGAAGATGCAGGGGTATATCATTTGTGACCTGCAGCGCTGAGTTTGCTCATAGGTCGATAATATCAGCAGATGACAGCTGTTCTGAGCTTCCTGTACTGACCCCATACCCAAAGCAGTGCACACTTCATGCCTGAAGAGCTCATATAAAGCCCTGCATGAAGTGCATGCTTGAGTTTAGCCATGGGCGGCTATATTCAGGTAAAAAAAACAGCTTCAATACAGACAGAAAATGCAGGACGATGCTGCAGGCAGGATGCTGGCCATGCCACTGATACACAAAGGATAATTCCTGACAAAAAAACCGAACAAATCCCGAAATTGCAGGACAGTTGACATGCTTCAGGGATTGCCAGGTTACTCCTGTGACAAATTAGCATTCTAACATGACCACAGTGGATAATAGCCGGGGCACTGTTGCTGGGACATATGGCCGCAGAGGCCGTACAGCTGACATACCCGTTTATGGCATGGCTGTACATAACAGGGAGCTGTTCGCAAAGACGGTAGACCGTCTTGCAGAATCCTGAGACAGATATCAATGGCGAACAGAGCAGGAGGATTAAAAGGCAGGGATCGGGTTAAATGATTTGCTGTCTGGGATGCAAACATGAAGTTGCATTTAATGTGTGCTCTTTTGCGCTGGCGATGTCTGAGAGCGATATTGTCAGTATGAAAAAGTTCGAAGTATGTTGACCAGGATGGCACTTGTCTTGTTAAAAGTCGTGCGTAAATCACGTTTTTTTACATAAATGCCACACGTAAGAAACATGCAATAACAGTATAATAGTGCGGATAAGCAAAGACTCCTGGTGGTATCAATCAAAAGGCATATCATCACTAATGGCTTACAGCCAGATACCTCTGCAGGAGCGCAATTATAGTCACACAGTAAGGCCTCTACGCCCTTGAATCTGTGTTATATAGCTTTTTGCAAATGTGTTTTGTAAAGCTGCCGTTTTTCCGCAGGCCATCCTGTGCTGACAGCATGAGTACTCTTTCTGTCTCTAAAGACAGGTAATCACTTACGGTTACAGGAGAAAGTAACTGTGATGTGGGATACAGGTACAGCTTACTTGCTGTCTCATGTTGTTTTATCTGTTCTGCGGTTTTTCAGTGTAAGGGGAGTAATCCCCGGTACATGCATACACGTACAGTCTCAAATACCTTTTCAGCAGTCATGAAAGATCATCGTCTCTGAAAGACTCTGTGTTCTGGCATGTGACTCAATCAGGTTGGTTCACTTGATGGTTTCCTTACGCGACAGCAGTTTAGCCCTGTCTGCTCTGCTTTCACTCATGTTTTTCCTTGCTCCTTCGGCCCTGGCTGCCTTAGAGCAAAGCTCAGCAAATGGCAGTCCATCAGCTAATGGAGCTGTGCCTGCAAATAATCAGTATGCCTCGGTAAGTCATGACAATGGCCGATACATCAGCGCCATGGAGCGCGAAACAGCCCGACGCATGACTGACATGACTCCTGCCAGCCAGTCAGATTATGGATATATCAGTGAGAGGGAATTAATCACACTGTCGCGCACCATGCGCCCTGACGCTGAGCTGATCCGTCGTACCGAAGAGGAGAGACGCAGCAATATGGCCCGTGCCAGAAGCATGTCTCTTCTTGAGCTCAATCAGCTGATGTCTCAGCCATCCCCAACACTTTCCCATATTCCTTATGAAAATGAGTCCGGCTTTATGGGGGCATCAGTCTATATGCACATGATGCACCTTGATTATGCCAGAGCCATGCACGAGCAGTGGGTAACTCAGGAATACCAGAACGAGGTCAGGGATAATGCCCGCAATATGGGTGAAGTCCATGAGGACGATGTCAGTTTTTACCGCAGTCATGGCTATGAGAAGGCGTGTACTGACTATCGCTTCAGCATCTGCATGACCCGTTTCAGTCCAACCATAAACAGTATTTTCACCATTAATCATTACGCCCATGAACTGAAGAATGCTCTGAGTATCAACCATGACAATGTCTACAGCAACTACACTGCGCTGTGGAATTTTAATGAGCACCTTCAGGATATTATCCGTCAGGACCTCAAGGACAGTAATACAGTAGGTGTTAAAGAGTACAGGCAGCTTCAGGAGCGTATCTCACGTACCGGACAGGTTAGTTTTGACCGTACCCTTAATGCTGAAGCCTTTGCAGCTGCAAATCATAGCCAGGTTATTAAGACCCAGGATGAGGTCAGAGCCGCAGCCGCAGCTGCTGCATCGAACCATTCTGACGGATCTGGAAATTCTGGCGTAGACATTATGATTTCTCTGGACGATCTGCCAAACGGCTACGATCAGGACTACGAGAAGTACAACAAGAAGTTCAGTATCGAATTCCTCAACGGTACAGCTTCTTCAAAGAGCGACAAGGACAACAGCACGGCACAGTCCGCCTCATCGGCCAGCAGTTCCTCTGGCACAGTCCCAGTGGTGGAGGGCTCCGGATCTGGCGCAGAGCCTGTGGATATCATGATCACTCTTGATGACCTTCCATACGGTTACGACAAAAGCTATGAGCGTCACAACAAGCGCTTTTCAGCATCAATGATGTTCAGCGGCAGCGATAACGGCGAAGGCAGGCCGGTAAAAATTCAGACGCGCGATGACAGTAATGACGATGACAAGACCAAAAGCAATTCCGGTTCAGACAACTCATCTGCTCATCAGGCAAAGACTGTAAATACGCAGAACTCGCAGCAGCAACCAGCAGGCGCTCAAACCAGTACCCTGAGCATTGCCAATGATAAGGGTGGTGTACATCCCAGCACCAGTGCAACAGTGTCTGATACAGCAGCACTGCATGGTGGTGACACGCATAGTGCATTACCGAACGGGAGCTCTGATAGTCACCCTGACGGGCTGACTGGAGCGTCTCTTCCAGCTATTGTGCCGATTCCAATGATTTCACTTTCGCGTACTGTCAATTCAGTCTGCCAGCTGGGGACTGATGAGAGGCTTTCTGCTTACGGTGGTCATGGAGGACTGCAGATAGTTCAGCCGGTATTACCAGTGCGTGCACTGCAAAGAAAGTATGTCAGGGAGATACTCGGGCGTCATTCGAACATTTCACAGGAAGCCTTGTGGCACAACATTAAAAGCAACAGCCGCCCATCATTTGAAGATGATCAGGGATCCTATCTTGAGTACTCACTGCGCTACCATATCAGCAGCTCCCGCCTGAAAAACAAAGGCTATTTCATTAAGGGCACAGACACCCCAGGACCATATATGAGTCAAGACAGCAACAAGAGCTCAAAATGACTATCTCAGCAAACAAGCAGGGCAGATTACAGCAATGTAATCTGCCCTGATTCATTGTTAACAGCAAAAAGGGCAGGCCCGGTGGGTCTGCCCTTTGAGTTATAAGGAGCCACTTGACGCTGCCAGACAGGCAGCCAGGATCCTGATACAGTAATCTTTAGCCTAACAGGGAAAGACCCAGCTGAGGGCGGGTGTTGGCCTGCATCAGCATGGAAGCAGCAGCCTGCTGAATAATGGACTGCTGGGACAGATTGGCAGACTCTTCTGCGAAGTCTGCATCACGAATTCTGCTACGGGCATCAGCCTGGTTAGCAGAGACGTTAGCCTGATTGCGAATGCTAGATTCTAGCCTGTTCTGCATTGCACCTAGTGAAGCGCGCTCACCATCGTACAGACCGATGAGCTTGTCCATTGCAGTTATAATCTTTTCCGACTCGCCTGCAGTTGAAAACTTAACCGTGACAACACCAGTAGCTGCGATATTTAAAGCATCAACATTACCATTACCAAGCTTGGAAAGAGCAAAATTCTTCATGGTAAGGTCAATGGTATCACCACTGTTTGCGCCTACCTGGAAAGTAATTTTAGCGTCGTCACCGGCGGCATTCTGCTTACCCCACATAGCATTATCCTGCTGGCCATTAAGAATGGTTTTGCCGCCAAAGGTGGTCTTAGTAACGATGCGCTGGACCTCGTTAAGCAGGGAGTTGGCTTCGGCACTCAGAGCCTTGCGATCATCAGCTGTGTTAGTACCGTTGTTGGACTGAACAGCCAGAGTACGGACCTTCTGCAGCATGTTGGTGATTTCATCCATAGCGCCTTCAGCTGTCTGAGCAAAAGCTATTCCGTCAGCTGCATTACGGTTGCCCTGGTTAAGGCCATTTATCTGGGTGGTTAAACGGGAACTGATCTGAAGGCCGGCTGCGTCGTCCTTTGCGGAGTTGATTCTTAAGCCAGAAGAGAGTCTTTGATAGGTTGTAGCCAATTGGTTCTGAACATTGTTCAGGTAGCGGCGGCCATTAAGTGAGCTGATGTTTGTGTTGACGTAAACTGCCATAGTAAATACCCCATAGATCGCATGACGTTAAGTTCCAGGGGCAGGTGGCAATGCCAGTCTTGCGCCCTTTTTCTCTCATTAATTTCTTAACGTCCCTCAGGTCTGGCTTTTTATGAGCATCAGTACTCAGCTTCTCGTGAATAATAAAGGCGTAACTACAATGTTTTGTAGAGCTTACTAGATGCATACATGACGATGTTTCGGTGCTGTAGCAAGTTTTCCTTTAATATTCGTTATTTATCATCTTTGTCTGGAGAAAATGCTTGTATGTAAGTGTTGTTATGTAGAGCGACTGCTGATTGTGGGATTGTCGGCTGATTGTGGTATTGTCAGCTGATGTTGGGGTTATCAGCTGTTATCTGTCGATATTGAGAGTATGGGGGGATGGCAGGCGGGAAAAATAACAGCCTCCGGCTGCTGCTGTTGTTTTGCAGCAGGCCGGAGGCCTGGGAAGGATTTATTGCCATGTGGCAGGGCGTAAGGCATGGGCCATGAGGCCCTTGCTGTTATGCCCAGCGGCTGTCAGAGAATGCTGGCAGCGGGATTTCCATGGCTGGACCACTGTAGGCATCTGGATTGACTACGTGGTTGATGAAATAGTTACGGATAAGCTCATCTTCCATGATAACGCCAAGGTTCTCGCCGTTGCCTGAGGCATCAGCCCATGGTGAGCCTGGGGCAGTCAGGAACTGAGTGAAAGCTTCCTGAGTAAAGCCGGAGAAGTTATCTACAGTCTGATCGATCACGTAAATGATGGCAGGCTGAGTAATTCTCTGCTCCAGGGGGCTCTGGGTATCAGTAAAGTTCAGCTGATGATGCATGTGATCGAAAAGAGCGCGAGGGAAGATTGGACCAGCTTCCCAGGTAATAGGACGCTCGTCGGTAAGGCGCATGTCAAAGAGGGCCATGACGCTGCCATAACTGCAGAAAAGCAGGCGCTGAGCCTTGGCCTGATTGATAGGGTAGTTCTTAAGATAGCATCTCTTTATGATGTAGGTTAAGACCTGTGAGCTGCTGAAGAAAATCTCGCGCATAAAACCTTCCTAAAATACGCCCGGATAAATGGTACTGTCCGCCTCATAAGTGCATGGCACGATACCATACTCTTCGGTAGGGGGATCTTCAGATAGTGCATATATTATGGTGATTTTTCAGGGAAAACAAGCAAAAACATGTCAGCTGGTGATATTGGTCATATTGCAACTAAGATACAGCATGACGTTGTTAATACCCCAAAAGAATGCCCACTGCGACGGTCATTTCCGCTAATACACAAAACAAAAGACCCGTAGTTATGTCCCGTGCCATGGGAGTGACTGGCTGTGCTCTGACAAGATGACAATGCAGACTTCCCTGGAGGGTTGATATGCATACAGCAAGTAACGCGCCAGGTGTTGCCAGGTTGTTTGTAAGCCCCATGGAACCGGCCTTTAAACGGCCTCAGTGTCACGATTATTCGTGTTTATGGCTGTAAGTTGGATACTGATTTTGGTGGTTTGCCTGAATGTTGTCTGTTTGAAAATGACGTAAATCTGCAATACAAAGAGCTAAGTAAAGTTGCCTCAAACAGGCGGCCTTTCCCCAGACAGACGGCACGGTCAGTCACAGCTTTTTGTATTGTCAGCGTCTGAACTAATATGCTGCAGCGGCTGTAGCAAAGTGCATATACATGCGCGTTTGCATGACCATTTGAGTGTCCGGAGCATGCATTTGCCGGTCACGCATCAGCTGGTCATGCATCAGCTGGACGTGCATTAGCAGGGCGTCATGCATTAGCGGTCGGCCGGGCGGCAGTGCTTCTGCACTGGGATGGGCTGGGCTGAGGTGGCGGCTTACTGCTTTGTGCTGGTACAGTTTGCAGCTTTGTTCCTGGTGATACTTTCAGCTGGATTAAGGGCGAATGAGCTCCTGGATTTGAGCAAGGCGTTCGTCCTGGTCTTCAGAGCGCAGGCGCCAGCCTATGGCGCACAGGACAACGAGCAGTACTGCCAGAGGTATATTGCCAAAACGCACGAATGGGGTCATTCCCGATGCCGGAGTAAAGGACATAATCAGGGAGCCCTCGATATTGGTCTCAAGACGCTCTCCAATACTTCCGTCAGACTCAATCAGCGCTGTAATGCCTGAGTTGGTGACACGAATCATTGGCTTTTGCATTTCCATGGAACGCATCTGAGCAATGGCCAGGTGCTCCTGAGGACCACGGGTATCGCCATACCATGAGTCATTGGAAATCATGATGATGCCATTGGTGTTCTCATCATGCAGTGAGCTCATGAGCTCAGGGAAAATGGATTCGTAGCACAGGGCTGGAATCAGATAAAGATTGTTACGCTCGATGTAAATCTGCTTCTGGTTGTACTCTCCACGGGTAAAACTTGACATTGGGAAGTTGAAGATTGAGCCGAGCTGCCTTGTGTACTTTTCAAAAGGAACAACCTCGCCAAAAGGCACCAGCTGACGCTTGTCGTAGTACTGGACCTGATCGATGTCATTGCTCTGACCAAGCAGGAACATGGAGTTAAAGCTGTGTTGATCTTCAGTGACGCGCTGCATGCCGATAATCATTGAGGTTTCACTTTCATTAGCATAGCGGTTCATGTCGCGCAGCAGCGGACGTACCTGCTGGAAGTAGACAGGCATGGCTGATTCAGGCCAGACAATAATGTCGTTTTTGCCAAAGTGATCTACTGACAGAGAGATGTACTTGTCGATGCTTGGCATGGTCTGGGATGGATCCCACTTAACAGCCTGAGGGATATTGCCCTGAATGGCGGCCACTTTAACTGGCGGTTCATCAGTGGTGTACTTAACACCATGCAGGAAAATACCAAAGAAGAAGAGTACACCGGCTACAGGCAGGTAGATGTAGCGTCTTTCAATGGCCAGGGCCAGAGAGCCGGCGCAGATAAAGAGAATAAGGGTCAGACCGCGTACACCAATGAGCGGGACATAAGCTGTAAATGGGCCATCAAGCACGGTGTAGCCAAAATACATCCATGGGAAGCCGGTAAAGAGCCAGCCTGCAATAAAATCAGCAATGATAAGCGCTACAGGCAGGAAGCACAGCAGGAAGGCATTTTTGAAAAAGCGGTATTGCTGACCATCTTTCATGGTCAGTACAGGGAAAAGGTAGTTCTGTGTAAAGCCCTGAGGGATCATGCTGCCACCCATGGCAGGCTCTGGCATTTCAACAGCGCCCTCGTCATCTTCAGGTTCTTCCTCGGGCTCCTCAGCCTTTGGCTGATATTTCTGAAATGCCAGACGGAAAGCAAACATGCCCATCAGAGCATGAAAAAGTGCCAGATAGGCACCAAACAGACTTTCTACGCCAAAGGAGAGCAGATATGGCAGTCCTCCAAAGTCAGTCATGACGAAGTTGAGCCACTCAAGAGTGATGGTATTGAGGGCACCAAAGTACATGAGCAGTGACCAGAAGACCTGCTTTCTGGTCTTAAGGCTGGCTACAAAGCAGAATTCAAAGGCCAGGGCTACCAGACTTACCGGCCACATGTTCCATGGGGCATAACCAAGGGTGGAGATAAGACCAAGGCACACTGAGGTTATGACCAGACCTGATTTTGAGTGCAGTACCTTCTGCCAGAATGAACGATCGCTGAAGATTTGAAGCTTGACGAGCAGGGACGACATGATCACCACCGAATTGAGCCAGATGACACACAAAAAGAGGTCGCTGCCGCATCCCCTGCATCCTTGCACTTATTTGAAGGCTCTCAGGCATGTGGCAGTAAAACCGGGAAAAAACGAAAGTGACATTCTAACAAAAGACCTGCAAGTCCGCCTGTATTCCGAAAAATATGTCACTTATGCCCCTGTGCGGCGCAGCAGTAATGATGAAATCTGCGCGCAGCGTGGCCGCAGGTGGAGATTTTACCGGCATTGGCTGTTCTGACGCCTCATTTTCTTATGCTCTCACAGATTCATGAATCTCTGGCGCTACCGTTCCACGGTATGGTGCTTTTCTGAGGCAGGGTGGATGAGGTGATCTGCAGGGATTAGCTGTTTCAGGGCATGATGTGCAGGGCCGGGTATGAGAATAGGGGCAGGTGTGAGGCTGGCAGGCCTGTGGCCTGGGCACAGGCGGCAGCCCTTGGGGCGCTGTTTTTTGTGTGTGGAGGGATTGTCCGGCATTTGGCGGACTGTTCATGGATTATGTGGAGGTTATATACCTCGTAACTCCGTGTTTATCAGGATAGTGTCACTTGTTATTGAAATGTGTCTATGGTCGGTATGGATATTACTGAGGTGCAATTGTGTTGGTGTAATGTTCTCTTTTTACGCTATAGCATTTACATATGTGAGTGAAAAAGCTGATAAATAAGGGGTCCTATACAAACTAATGCATCAGCTGTCCGATCATATACAAGCGCAGTATGTAATAATACGCTAAATATTAAGGGGATACTCCTGCCTGCATTCTCCTTAGAAAGCCTGACTTTGCGTCTGATAAAACCATCGATGCCATAAGACTTGTCCAGCCTGTCCAGATTTTTCTGGCTTTGCAGGGCCTTGTTATGGCTTTTTGTGCTTTGGGCCAGGATCAGAGCCTGTTGGGGAAGTGCAGGATTCATTTGTTCTTATAATCAGAAAGAAATGTCAGATCCACGTCCTGTGATGACTGCGCATTTATGTATGCTCATATTACGCTGCGTTGTTGAGTATTTTCATATGCACGGACCAGCTGACATGAAGTCAGGTTCATTTACATGGCCCAGTCCAGTCAGTACATCACTTTTGTAAATAACCATTCCTGTCCCTTATGCGGCTCACGCGATTATGTAGTTGGAGCTGAGCGCAGGGAAATATTGCAGTCAGTGCCTGTAAAGCCTGAGGAGCTCGATACTCAGGCTGTGGTCAGTTTTACACCGGCTTTGTGCAACAACTGCCAGCTTTCTTTTAACGAAACAGGAATCAGCGATGAAACCAGATCATGGATCTGGGGACGTTACAGGTTCTACAAGGCCTCATCCATGGGCGGAGCTAACTATCAGCCCTACATAGATGAGGTAAGAAAGCGCCTTGATAGCAAAAGTGCACGTGTGCTTGAGGTAGGTGGATATGACGGCTATCTGCTGCGCACCCTGAGTAATGAGGGTTACACCAGTCTGACTCTGATTGACCCGGCTGTGGTTACTGACGGAATCGACCAGTGCCGCAACAGGGTCACAGTCGTAAAAGGATTCTTCCCTGAAGATGAGCCTGTATATCGCATGCGCGTAGAAAGAGGTCGCTCATACTGTTGTGAATCCAAATGCCCGTCAGTCCTTGAAAATGGCGATAGACATGCCCACAGCTGCGAGCCTGGCAACAGTCATACCATGACTGAAGGGCTTAGCCTGGATACGGTTGGACTTTACGATGTAGTCGCCTGCAAGGAAGTGCTCAGTGTCGTGCCTGACATCATGCACTTTGTAAAGGGACTTAACGCTGTGCTCAGGATGGGAGGCACCCTGGTGCTGACCACTCCGCCATTTAACAGTATGCATGCCATGCAAATCTGGCACTTTAATGCCAATGCCATTGACTGGATTGTCTCCCGTTGTGGCTTTGAGCTTACAGAGCACAGGGTAACCTCTCAGGTAACTTACGAGATCTATGTCCTGACTAAGATTGCAGATGTGCTCTATGATGATGAAGTTCCTGATGCAGCGTATTTAATTAAGCCCCAGAGGAATGAAAACTCCGGGGGATACGAAGGAAAAGTTTTTTCGCGTCATATTCAAAAGCAGTGCATTGAGCAGCTCGCTCAGTCATCCACTGTTTCTGCCTCCGCAGCAGCCCGGCTTAATGAAAAGCTGCGTACTCACGCTGAGCTGGGGCATACCCTGGTCATCTACGGTACCGGTCTGCAGACCTTCAATATCCTGAGCTGCCTTGATAAGACCAGTGCCAGCATGGAGCTGTTACTGGTTAACTCTCTTAAAGACGACGAGGGATCTTTATTCATGCTTCCTGACGGGTCAGTCAAGGAAGTGCACTGGGCCGTTTCGGCCTTAAAAGACAGACATATTCCGGTTCTGATACTTGGAGTGCTGTCTCCGCGTTTTATGGAAGAGATCACCGCAGTGTTGCATGAAATCAACTGCACCTGTGATGAACTTATTTCCATGCAGGATCTTATCTGAACTGGTTAGCATTTTCCGGATAGCTATGCCTGCATGGGCCAGATCTCAGTCTGCATATGACTGTATGCCCTGCTGCTCAGCTGTGTATTAACAGTCATGGACAAAAAACATAAGGAGTCTGCAGACATGATTTGCAGCATATCCATGAGCATTTCCGGAGTATGACAGCCCATTACATCAGGCTGTCATATAACTCAGTCAGAAACCAGGTGCTCTGGCTCTGGCTGATATCAAAGGTAAAAATATGTCTTCTATCAGTATCACAGGCGGCTCACCTGTATCTGAGCCTGTAATTCTGACCCTGGGCGCAAGTGCCGAGGCTGTTCCTTTTCTTTCTCTGCTCATGGATGAGGGACTGTCAGTCGTATGCATGGATCGCAACCCGACGCTCCCTGAAGAGTTTACCTCCCGCCATAAAGGTCAGCTCAAATGTCTGGCCCGTGACTTTGGTGATATCGGTCAGGCTGAGCGTACCGTTGTCGAGGAGGGTATAACTCATACTCTGGCTCTGCCTGTTGGCCGTTCTCTTACCTCTATGGGTAGAATAAATGACCGCTTTGGTTTTGCAGGTCCGTCCTTTGCTGCCATTGACATCATGACTGACAAGCTGAGCTTTCATAATTTTCAGCTGGCCAACGGGCTTAATGACGCGGGACATATTGTTATTGAGTCAGGTACCAGAGAGGAAACTGTCTCACGCGTTGAGGAAATTGAGGCAGCCCTTGATTATCCTTTCATTGCCAAGCCGGTATGGGGATCAGGCTCTCAGGGTGTACGTGTCATCAAAAACAGAAATGATTTGCTTGCTTACGAGTTGCCTGAGCGTTTTGCCGGCTGCCGTCTGCTGCTTGAGAAAATGATTGGTGGCATTGAGTTTTCAACCAATGTGTTTGTTGATGAGAGCAGCCGCTGTCATATGATGGGCCTGTTCCGCAAGGAAATTACAGCTGCTCCGTACCGTCAGGAGTCATGCTATTTCAGTGACGAGTTCAGCAAACAAAGCGCTATCATCATCAATTACATGAACAGGATCTGCACTCTGCTCAAGCTCAGCAACTGCTTTATCAATGCTGATGTAATTATTGATGGCAATAACAGACCATACATTGTGGATATATCCCCACGTCTTGGTGGCAACAATCTTCTGCGCCTGCTGCGTTTTAATGGCAATAATCCGCTGAAAATCTTCAATCAGGCTGTGATCAGGGGGAGTAAGGATGTAGCTGTTAACACCAGTCAGAAAACAGCTGTGCTTCGTTTCTTCAACTTCATCCGCAGCTTCTGCTATCACCAGCATACTGACGATTACAGTGCTGAGTTAACTGCCAGCTCATCTGCTGCTAAAGGTAAGATTCCAGGCAGTCTGTATAACGAGCGTGAGCGCCAGTGCATTGTAGAGATAGTCAACAGACTGGAGCCGGGTAAGATGTATGGCCCCATGTTCTCAGGCGCTGATACTGCAAGAGGCCATATCTTTGTCAGCCACGAAAGCATCCGTACCGCAGACGAGCTGACTGTGCGCTATCTCAACTGGCTTATCGACAGCTCCAGTGCCGTCGTAGCCTGCTGATTTCACAGCAGTGAAACATGCATGAAAAAAATGGGGCCAGCAGGGCCCCTTTTTTTCTGTTGCGGCAACTGGCCAGCCATTAAAATCCTGTCCCGACTGCCCGCCTCTGCCATACATAATACGGAACCTCTAACAGGCTCATCCGACCCGTCTTTCCCGCAATAACGACCCCAGCCTCACCCGGTAATTTCAGTGCTTTCCTGTGGCCAGCTGGAATACTGTGCTCATTGCGCTGAGAATATAGTCAACAGGTCCATTAATACGCTCTTACCAGCCTCACTGTGTCCAGATACTGTAACCTCATACTCAGAGTAATCTCTGGCCACACATGGTCTCAGTCTGCCTTGCTGATGATATTCCTTGCCATAATGTTTTGTAAAGCGTTGCATCTTTTAGAACGTGCGCTGCAGCCGGGGAAGTGCAAAGCAGTTCGTGTTTTCCTTTAAGCCGCTGCATACAGTATGGATGAGAGCTGTGTCAGCTCCAGGTGGCGCAATTGCTGCAATTGCACTGCAACTTGCTAAAATGACCTCATATTTGTGCTTTACTCCGCAGGGTGAACTTTCAATGGCCAATGAAGAACTGCTCAAAAAACTTCCTTCCTACAGAACTTTTTCCATAGAAGAGTTAAAGGATGGCTCATGGCGCAACAAGCCAGGTGAAACCTGCCTGCGCTCGAGCTTCAGAACTGATGATATTGAGCGTCATTATGAAATCGAAGCACAGAAACGAGAGCTGATTGCCCGTAAAGAACTGGCCGATCGTCAGAGGGCAGTCTCACGTATGGCACCAACGCCAGCGGCGCCCGCACCCGCACCCGCACAGACACCTGCATATGCACCAGCACCTGCATATGCACCAGCACCTGCATATGCACCAGCACCTGCATATGCTCCTGAGCCTTCATATGCACAGCCGCAGCACCAGGGGCAGACATACGCTCAGACTCAGAGACAGGCACAGGCACAGCCACACTTGCAGGCTCAGCCATCAGCTCACACTACAGCACCGGCCCTGACCGGGCAGTCATTGCCTGCATATGATGCTATGCCAGATACCGGTCATATTGCAGAGGATGAGATAGTTGAGTATACCCAGTGGTCAGACAGTTCTGATGATGGCCAGGCCGGGGCTGATATCTGGGATGATTTTGATCCTGAGGCCATCATGGCTCACCAGGATCAGGCAGCTGCAAGTGCTCAGAGTAACGTCCAGAGCAAGGCAGCAGCTGCTCAACCGCCAGCTTCCGGTCCAAAGGTGCGTTTTGAGTTTGCTGAGCGTCCTGCTTCTTTAGTCAGCAATAGCAGTAATGACAGGCAAAATGCCTTTCAGGGACAGCCTGTAAACTCCAGCCCATATGCTGCACCACCTGCACAGAAAGCGGCAGGCGCCCGCACCAGCAGCAAGGCAGGTGCTGGCAGCCGTACCAGCAATGATGGCAATGCTGGCAGCGGCTCGGGTCATGCAGCGGCTGCAGCCTATGCCGCAGGCCGTGCTCATGAGGGCAATATGGGCGGTGTCCGCGCAGCTGCAGGCGCCCGCGCCGGCAGCCACAGCCACTCCAGTGCCCCTGAATTTGATGTTCCACCAGAGTTTGCAGATCAGTATCACGACCAGCATCAGGCTGATTATGCTTATATGCCTGAGTCCATGCCTGAACCGGCCCCATCACATAAGGGCGGTCATATGCCTGAGCATATGCATATGGGAGCACCAGAGCCGGTTAATCCTTATGCAGGCGACATGAGCAATATATTTGATGTTATGGAAAGCGCCATTGCCAGCAGTGCCTTTAACAGCACCAGAGCTCAGAGCGTTACTGCAGTGTCTCCTTACGGACAGAGCGGTGTATCAGCAGCCAGAGCCGCATCTCAGGTTAAGACTCAGGCAGCAGTTAATGATGACCTTCCACCATGGTATATTGGACCTGATGATCCCCGTCTAAACCAGGCAGGCAATTCAGCTGCCAGACAGGGCTTACAAACCGGCAGTACTTCTGGCATGACTTCAGCTTCTCCCGGTACTGCCTCTGAGACCATTACCGGAGGTAAAGCTGCCAGTATGGCCGGTAAGGATGTCGGCATGGCAGGTAAAGCTGCCGGCATGGCTGGTAAAGCTGCCAGTAAGGCCGGTAAGGATGCCGGCATGGCTGGTAAAACCTCCAGTATGGCCGGTAGCGCGGCCAGTATGGCTGCCGACAGTGCCGCAGGTAACGGCGCTGCAGCTGAGGTAGCTGCCGGCGCTGAGGGAGCTGGTGCAAGTCATGCCATGAAGTGGGCTGAGGGGCAGGATGAGGAAGATGACAGCGGCTTTAGTTTTGAGTACATCAGTAAGGTGCTTGATGATTACCGCAATAAAGTAGAGCCAGAGCTGTGTCGTCAGCAAAGGGGCAGGTCGGCGCGTAAAAGCAGCACCAGAGCGGCTGCACAGCCTGCAGGATGGGGCAGTGTTGCCGGTTCATCACAGTCAGCGATGCAGGCTCATCAGTCTAATGAATCAAGGGCTTTTGCTTTTGGCAGCTCTGCTCATACTCCTGCTCATGCTTCTGCTCCGGCTGCGCCATTCAGCACTTATGAGCCCGAAGTGTCTGGCAAGTCAGGAGATGACGAGGTTGATCTTGATGATTTTCGTGAAAGTATGGAGGACCTGGTGGCTCCATATGGCATTACTGTACTTGATGTTGATAACAGACCTTTTCAGGTACTGTGTTCCATGCTTTCAAGAGAGGATGAGCGCTTCAAGCTAAGTGTTTTCTACAGTAAGCAACGTAAGATCAAATATATCCAGTGCGCCTGTACCAGTACTGAGGTCAAGCTCGGCCTGAAGCATCTTGAGGCTCTCAGGGGCAGCTGCATTGATGACATGAAGCTCAGTGAGCAGGAGCCTGATTTTGTAGCTCAGGGCGTGCGCAATAAGGGCATGGCGGCCCGCAATAAAAACATTGCCCTCGTGTCAGCAGAAGTGGCCTCTCAGGTAGTGCATGGCGACAAAATCGACATCCACAGTGCTGCCCGTGCCGGCATGGGCAAGGTAGTAACTCTCAATGACAGGGTCGAAAATATCCTCAAGCCGCTGGGCTTTAAGATACGCGACTGTCAGGAGAAGAGTTACCAGCGTCAGTTCTCAGTAACTACTCCATCAGGACAGAACATCATTCTCATGGTGTGGTACAAGGGTTCGGGCAAGGTCTCCAACGTTCGCTTTAACCTCACACCAGGCGCCGACAGAGAAGCTATAGGAAAGGCCCTGACCCAGCTTAACAGCAGTGTGGTAAATACCATGCTCGAAGAGCTGGTCAGCGGACGGGGCCGCTGAGAGCAGGCAGTCGCCGCACCGCCTGAGGCGGCGCGCGGCTGCCCCTCGAGGCCTTGCCTTTGGCAGCTGCACCCCCTTGCGTACTTTGACATGTCAGGAGTCAGGACTGGATATTATGGTATTTTCACAACAGCGGTAACAGCAGTGCCTGCTGTTACTGGCAAAGCATCACCTTCAGGTGAGCAAGGAGCATTGTTATGCTGAAGCTGTCTGTACGTGCCGGACTGTGTGCTGCAGCCATGACGCTGGTCAGCGCCTGTAACTCCACAGATCCTCAGACTCAGTCGATGATAGACAGTGTGGTTACTGCCCTGCCATCGGAGGTGGAGGGATGTACCTTCCTTGGTAATGTCGACACTGATTACGGCTCATACTCCATACAGGCTGCCCGTAACCATCTGCGTCTGAAAACGGCTCAGCTCGGGGGCAATCACCTGGTGGAGACTCATCTTGGTGTCAGTGCCGGAACAGTGTTTTACTCCCGTCACTGGGGCGGCCCTTATGCTGACCCTGACACCTACCTTCTCTCAGGACGTGCTTACTTCTGCCCTGAGGGTAAGGGTATTACAGGCCCATTGCGTCCGGCTGCCATACCTCTTGAAAAGCGCCCTGGTATTGCTGACGGTCCGTACCGTCCTGAGGGGCATATTCCCCCTGAACGCGACAGCAGTGCCACCCCTCCTGCAGCTGACGGCTCTTTAAAAGCTGCTCCCGTACCATCTGATGAAAATACTGAGGTTCTGGCCTCAGATTCAGATCAAAGACCAGCACCTCATGGATCAGTTAATCCAGGCCCTGTGAAAACATCAGAATACGGTCAGATAATTGAGACAACAGCATATCCTGAGTCAGGGGCATTATCAGGATCACCAGTGAGCATAGGCGTGGGCATAGGAGTACACCTGTAGCAAGGATAATACGCAGCCGGCCATCGCATCTGCAATGCAGCTGCAGCACCTGCCCTCACGCCCGACACCAGGCTGCAGCACCTGCCCTCATGCCCTGGCTCCGGGCTGCAACGGCCTGACCTTGTCGCCCCGTCAGGCATTTACTCTTCTTGAGCCTGAAGCTGCACACTCATGCAGATGATAAAACAAAAGGCCTTATCCTTTGCAGGGATAAGGCCTTTTGTTTACGGTCAATACCAGCCACCAGGGGCACGATATCAGCCGTGCCGCAGAGATAATCAGGCAGGGCACGCAGGCAGCGGTGCCTGCTGGAGCAACCTGGGCTTCAGGCTTACTCCTCAGGCTGAGGAGTAACAGTTACCTGGATAGTCTGCACCTTGTGGTGATTGGAGCTGAGAATCTTGAAATTGAACTCGTTGAGGGTTACGGTTTCATCCTTGTGAGGGATGTGACCTAACAGATGGATTACCAGACCGGCAACGGTGTCTACATCAATCTCAGGCAGGCTGGTCTTGAAGAACTCTTCAAACTCTTCAAGAGGAGTGATGCCCAGCAGAGTGTATGTGTTCTCATCTGTGCGGGTGATGTAGTTTTCGATTTCTGCCGGATCGTACTCGTCAGTAATCTCACCTACGATAAGCTCAATAATGTCTTCGATAGTTACCAGACCGCAGACACCGCCATACTCATCAATGGCCATGGCCAGATGCATGCGATCTTTCTGGAAGTCGCGGAGCATGACATTGACGCGCTTGGTCTCTGGGACGAATACCGGCTTGCGCAGCAGGTTTTCAATATCGCAGATACGACGGTCGCCCTCATTGGCAAGAGGCAGCAGATCCTTGGCCAGCAAAATGCCCTGAACATGATCCTTGCCTTCGCTGGTGACAGGGTAGCGTGAGTGTCCATACTGCTTGATTGTATCAATAGCCTGAGCCACAGTACTCTCAGCGTCAATGGCCACAATGCGGCTGCGCGGGATCATGATATCGGCAATACGGCGCTGTGAGATATCAAATACACCACGAATCATATCCTCAGTGTCTTCATTGATAATCTCATCGGCACCGGCCTGCTCGATTACTTCGGCAAGCTCCTGCTGGTTGGATGGAAGTGCACGCTTGAGGATAAGGCGTGCCAGGCGCTCGCGGGTACGGCTTATGAAAGACGGATGCGACGGTAAATCAGATCCCATAGTGAGAATTATAAACTCCATGAAAAAAACACAGCTCATTATAGCGTGTATCATGCCCCCGTCATTAACCTGCCCTTATTTAGCGTGAGCATCCTCAAGAAAATCCCCGGTCATAAGCAGCCCAGGTACCCCAAAGCCCTCCCTTATAAGCACGCACCATCACCTGTCTTTACGTCAGCCTGCCCATACCTGATATCAGCACCGTCAACCTCTGAGTTCTCCCTGCAGACTCATCCAGTCTCAGATACAGGGCAATGTCTGCGGCCCTTGCCCGGGACAGAGCAGGGATATGGCCATATACAACCCACAGACAGCCTCCACGGATATAGCCAAAGGACACACCATACGGACACAACCGCCAGCCCTCACATGGCAAAGGCAGGTGCAGTGTCATTTGCAGTGCCATTTGCTCAGCCTTTGGCAGAGGGCAGCGCAAGGGCAAGGGCCAGAGCAAGAGTTTTGTTCATAACAGGAGGCATGTGCATGGCAGAGAGCCAAGGGCATTTCATTGCCCGTCAGCAGACGCTGGAATCTGCGCTGATGAAAGGTTTTGCCTCACCATGTGCATTATCTCTGTAACACGCAATGCCTGGCACAGAGCGCTGCACATCAGCATATGGACTGCGGCAGGCTGTAAATCCTGGCATGCAGTAGTATTCAGTCATCATTCGTTCTGACCGTTTTTATGAAGAGCACAATAACTGGCTTTCAAGAATTGCTACCCTTGGCAACAGGAGCTCACTTGAGAACCTCAATCTTGCTTACCGTATAGCCAAATTCCAGAGAAACTATTCTCTGTATCTGTTTGACAGCAGAGGCAAGGCTGAATTTATGGCCACAGCTACCGATGGTCCTACAGTGGTAATGTACTCTCTGAGCTGGATAATCAACATTCCTCAGAAGATTGCCCGTCATCTGGCTACAATTATCTTTGACTTCGATACTCTGGCCAAAAATCTGGAGCTGGAGACCTCAAGCTCATTCATGATTTTCATCATGGTTGTCATAGACTTTTTAGTCAGCCTCCTTGGATATTTCTGCGACTTCTGGCTGGCTTTGGGCAATATCTTTGTAGGCGGCATTCTGGGCTGCCTGTTCCATCCTGTTGACAGCATCTGCTCTCTTACCGGACTTGTGTATTTTGCAGTGCCGACAGTATGGTCAGCCTTTGTTGAGTTCATCTATGCTTTCTGGCATATCCTGTTCTGACCCTGACAGGCCCCGGCGAAAGTCACTCCCGGCCTGCAGTCAACTCTGCAGGCCAAAGGCATCCGGGCCTGACTAAGGCAAGGCGTGGCCCTGGGCCTGACTGTGGCCAGCCAGTATGCATATGGAAATTGCCTGGCATTACGCTCAGCTCAGCTCAGGTAAGCTTTGCGTGTTTTTTCATGGAGTTTTTCTTATGCCCCTTCCACTGATTGTTGGTGCCATTGCTGCTGTTGCAGGTGCAGCGGGTGTTGGTATGGGTGTTCGCGGCGCAGTAAAAATGAAGGAGGCCAAAGAGGATATTGAGTGGGCAAAGCGCCGCCATGAACGCAATATGGGCAAGCTCCGGGACTGTAATGAGCCGGCCTGCTCCATGATGGACAAGCTGGGCCGCAATGAGCTTGAGACCCTGTCTTCATTCAGGGAATTTGCTGATCTCTTTGAGTGCATCAGGAACCGTCCTGAATTTAAAAATCTGGACATCATGGGCAACGTGATTCCTGACTTCAGGTTTGAGGAGCTAAAGGATGTGTCAGTGGGAGCCTCGGTTCTGGCAGCCGGTATTGGTGGTGCGGCACTGGGGACTGCAGGTGCCATGGCGGCCTCAGGCGCTACTACAGCTGCGGTTATGGCTGCAGGTACAGCCTCGACAGGTGCTGCCATCAGTGGACTTGGCGGTGCAGCTGCAACCAGTGCCGCTCTTGCTGCACCTGGTGGCGGTTCCCTGGCCGCAGGTGGCGTCGGCATGGCTCTTGGTTCCATGGTTCTGGGCGGCGCTACTCTGGGCGTGGGCCTGCTGGTGGGAGGTATGATTTTCTCCATGGCCGGCAGCAGGATCAGCGACCAGGCTGAAGAGGCAAAGGATCAGATGTATAAGGCCGAAAGCAAGATTGAAAAAATCTGCGACTACCTTACTGAGCTGCGCAACACGGCCCGTAACTACAATGACACGCTGACATCTGTACGCGGCGTCTACAACAGTCAGCTCAATATGATGCGCGATGTCGTGATGAGCAATACTGATGCTCATGGCAAGGCAGAGTGGAGTGATCTTGGCAGTGAGGGACAGCGCATTATCAGCAATACCGTTGCCCTGGTACAGGTTCTCTATGCCATGTGCAAGGTAAAGCTGTTGCTCAAGGATGAAAACAGCTCTCTTGCAGATCAGGTCAACACCATCAATTATGCAGAGGCGAACAAGGCAAGCGAGCAGGCCATATATGCCGTCACCCGCATCGTTAATCAGTAATGGGGCATTAACAGGACCTGCAACAGAACCTGTCTGAACGCAGCAATCTTACACAGTGAATCAGATGCTATCTGGCACTGAAGAGCAAAATAAAGGCGCAGCCTCCTGATTTTTCAGGATTGCTGCGCCTTTTGCTTTTGAATGTACAGGTAAGGGCCCGGGTCAGAGCCATGTCCATGGCCATGGCAGTCCATGCCGTGGCCATGGCTGCAGCATGGCAGGGCGGCGCCGGGTCAGGGACCGGTCAGGTCCGGTCAGGTCCGGTCAGGTCCGGTCAGGACATGCGCTCATGAGCTTCCAGATATGGATTGGCATAGCCAAGGCCTGCCAGGATTTTGATCTCCAGGCTCTCCATTTCCTCGGCCTCATCATCTTCAATGTGGTCAAATCCAAGAAGATGCAGGCAGCCGTGGATGATGAGATGAGCGGCATGCTCATCAAGGCTTTTTTCCTGCTCGGCAGCTTCCTTTTTGAGTACTTCCATGGAAATGACCAGGTCTCCAAGGTAGGTGCCCTCAGTCTCGTCTTCATACTCATCACAGCAGGTGGCTGCAGCATCTGCCTTAGCTGAATCCTCGTCATCACCAGCCTCTGCTCCGGCTTCAAGCTGGGCACGCAGCTGAGGGTCAAGGGAGCTGAGCTCATCTGGTTCATCGTAAGGGAAAGAGAGGATATTGGTAGGCCTGTCTACATTGCGGTAGGTTGCATTGAGCTCATGGATTTCCTCATTAGTGACAAAGCGGGCGCTCAGTGAGCAGTCCTCCTGGTAACCGGCACCTTCAAAGGCGGCTCGAGCCCAGACAAGCAGCTTGTCCAGAGAGGGAATATCCGCCGTATCTTCAACGGCTGTCTGTAAATCAATAAAGATCTTCTGCATGGTTCGTCCCGGACGGAGCATTGGTTCCGTTCTGAAAAAGAGGCTGCCCTCGGGCAGCCTCCTTTTGTCTAGGGCCCGCAGGTGCGGGCGCTGTTATGGTATCGCTGCGCAGCCTTATCGGCTGTCAGGAGCTCAGCTGTTTGGTCGCGCATCTGCCCGGGCAGCATCGTCAGCCTGGGCGGTGGTCTTGTCAGCTGCCAGGAGCTCAGCTGTTCCTGCTCTCATCTGCCTGTGCAGCATCGTCAGCCTGGGCGGTGGCCTTGTCGGCTGCCAGGAGCTCAGCTGTTCCAGCTCTCATCAGCCTGGG
Source organism: Anaerobiospirillum sp. NML120511 (assembly GCF_023050955.1). Lineage (NCBI taxonomy): Bacteria > Pseudomonadati > Pseudomonadota > Gammaproteobacteria > Aeromonadales > Succinivibrionaceae > Anaerobiospirillum > Anaerobiospirillum sp. NML120511. Next base: position 33,039 of record NZ_JALKIK010000020.1, on the reverse strand, counting down.
CAGCATCGTCAGCCTGGGCGGTGGTCTTATCAGCCCCATCGGTGCGGCTCTGTGCGGCAGATTGATCTGATCCCATCAGATCATCCATCAGGGCATCAAAGTCATCGGCTGTGGTAAAAGCCTGCTCTACCTTGAGCTGCTGATCCTTAAGGCGCTCTACATCCTCATCAAGGGAGCGGCGGTACTGATCAGAGCTGTCTGAGTCTGAACGTGAGTAGTGGGATGATGGAAAGAGTTCTACTGCGCCATGATCTGCCTGAGAGTCATTGTGATCCCTTGAGCTACGGCTGTCCTGTGTAGCTGCTGGAATCATTTCGGCCACTTCTCTGCTGCCTGCAGCCTGGCTGTCCTGATTCTCTTCGTCAGACTCTTCGTGATCCTGACGTGGTTCAGAGCCACGGTCAAATCTGCCATAGCGGCGAGGGCCATAGCTGCGGTCATCACGCCAGCGGTCGCGGCCACGGCGCTCAGATCCGTTGCGTTCCTCTTCTTCCTTTTCCTTTTTGTCCCAGGCATCGTAGGCATTAACAATGGCAGCTACTACAGGGTGACGTACCACGTCCTCAGAGAGGAAGTAGGTAAATGAAATGGCCTCAACACGCTCAAGTACTTCCATGGCATGACGCAGACCGGAGCGAACGTTGCGTGGCAGATCCACCTGAGAAGGATCGCCTGTAATAACGGCCTTGGAGTTAAAGCCGATACGGGTCAGGAACATCTTCATCTGCTCGATGGTGGTGTTCTGAGCCTCGTCAAGAATGATGAAGCTGTCATTGAGGGTACGGCCACGCATATAGGCCAGAGGGGCAATTTCAATGACCTGACGCTCAATGAGCTTTTCCACCTTTTCAAAACCGAGCATTTCAAAAAGGGCATCGTACAGAGGGCGCAGATAAGGATCTACTTTCTGAGTAAGATCGCCTGGCAGGAAGCCCAGCTTTTCACCGGCCTCAACGGCAGGACGGGTCAGAATAATGCGGCGCACCTCATTGCGGGTCAGGGCATCAACAGCCGCAGCCACAGCAAGGAAGGTTTTACCGGTACCAGCCGGGCCAATACCAAAGGACACATCGTGGCTGATGATCTGGCTTATATAGCCGGCCTGATTTGGAGTACGGGCCTTGATAACACCACGCTGAGTTTTGAGGGTTGAAGCCTTGTGATAAAGCTCACCGACGCTGCCACGATCGCCCTCGCCCTCACGTACCTGCTTTTTGAGGGTGGCACGGGCGTTTTCAGCCTGCTCAAGACGGCTTTGCTCATCGATATAGTCAAGAGGATCCGGGCTGTCAGCCTTGTCGGCCTCAAGATGGGTATTTTCGATAATAGCCAGATTGACCTTGTCCGGGGTAATGTACTGAGCCTTCTTCTGTTTGCCTACAGGTGCAGTCTCCAGATAAAGCTGTTTAATAATGCGCTCGGCAGCAATGGCTTTCCTGCCCTTGCCCTTGATGGCAAAGGAAGCTCCGCTGTGCAGGATTTCCACACCCAGACGATCGGAAATCTGCCTGATGTTTTCATCCTCAGGCCCAACAAGATTGCCAAGACGGTTGCGGTCAGCCGGCTCCAGGATGAAGCGACGCATATCAACGTCTTTATCAGAATGCTCTCTGGTCATTTACTCTCCAAAGTACAGGCCTTTGATGGCCTCATATACCCATGCTCAAACGGTAATCAGACAGAAAGGCCGCCAGGCCTGACGGTCTGGGCTCTGGCCTGACAGACAGGGCAAGGTGCGGCACGCTGCAACAGCCTTATGCAGACTGTCATGATGCAGGCCGTAGGGCTGCAGGCAGCGCTGTAGCATTTTCTCTGCACAACAGGAGCATGGAGAAAAAAATCTGTCGGTAATGATAGATGAAAAATATTAAGTGCGCATCATTTGCAGGCCCCTGAGTATTAAAAAGACTCTGCAGCCCGGTCCCGTGGCGCGCATCGCCACTGCCACAGTCAGGGGCGTGCCGCCATACCGCCGTCAGGAGCGCGCCGCCATGCTGCGTCAGGGGCCGCCGCCATGCTGCGTCAGGGGCGCGCCTGCACGTGCACAGCATGGAGCCTGGCGCAGCCTGGGCTGTTCAGGGGCCATAATGAACCGGGGCCGGCAGGCTGTATGTCAGCCTCCGGCCCCGGTGCAGTGCTGCTGGTCAGTCTGCGGCCCTTAAAGCGCGCCTGTTAAGACGAGCTGCAGTGTGCTTAATTGCTTAAGTTAAGAGCGCTGTTGATAAGCTGGCCCTTCATGGTGTGGCTCATAACCTTGATGATGTCCACATCAACCATCTGACCAACAAGATCGCGGCTGCCCTCGAATACCACAATGCGGTTGTTGGAGGTACGGGCCTTGAGCTCCTGATCGCTCTTGCGGGAAATACCCTCTACCAGTACACGCTGACGGGTGCCCATCAGGCTCTGAGAGTACATGGTAGCGTAGTCCTCAAGCTTTGCCTGCAGAGCATAAAGGTTCTGGCGCTTGTGCTCCAGAGGGACATTGTCCTCAAGATCGGCTGCAGGAGTGCCTGGGCGCACCGAGTAAATAAAGCTGAAGCTGGCGTCGAATTTAACATCATCTACCAGTTTCATGGTCTGGGCAAAGTCCTCATCAGTCTCGCCTGGGAATCCCACAATAATGTCAGTGGAGATGAAGATATTTGGACGGGCCTTACGCAGTTTGGCTACCAGCTCACGGTAGGAGTCAGCAGTATAGTCACGGCGCATCAGCTGCAGAATACGGTCAGATCCTGACTGAACAGGAATATGGATGGAATCGGCAATCACAGGCAGATCAGCAATGGCCTGAATGATATCGTCGGTAAACTCCATAGGGTTAGAGGTGGTAAAGCGCAGACGCTCCACACCATCAATGGCAGCAATTTCGTAAAGCAGGGTGGACAGGCGCACTATGGAGCCGTCAGGACCCATGCCACGGTAGGAGTTTACATTCTGACCAAGCAGATGGATTTCCTTGACGCCATTGGCCACATGGGTGATAACCTCGTCAATCACATCCTGCACAGGACGGGAATCCTCACCACCACGGGTGTGAGGCACAATGCAGTAGGTGCAGTTGTTGGAGCAGCCTTCCATAATGGTTACGAAAGCGCTTGGACCACGCTGACCCTGCTCAGGCAGAGAGTCAAACTTTTCCAGAGCTTCGGCTGTTACGTCAACTACAGGCTCACGGGTAGCACGGAACTGAGCCACCATGGCTGGCAGACGGTGAGCGGTACGAGGGCCAAAGACAATGGCAATCTCAGGGTCAATTTCAATAATCTGATGGGCAAGCTCAGAGCCTACGCAGCCACCAAAGGCAATAACTGTGTCTTCGCTGATAATGCCCTTGTGTCTCCATGAGCCAATCTGATTGAAGACCTTGTCCTCAGCCTTGGCGCGTACGGCACAGGTGACCAGAATGATGACATCAGCGCCATTTGGCTCCTTGAGCTCAACATAGCCTGAAGCAGTCATAAGATCGCGGATACGGTCAGCATCATAGACATTCATCTGACAGCCCCAGACAGCCACATGGAAAGTGCCCATCTGCAGCTTGACATTGCTGTTGAGTCTAATACCGGTAATCTCAGTCATATCTCACCTAATAAAAACGCGCGGAAAGTCTTCAGAAAAGTCATCAGACCGTGAAAAAAATGCGGGCTATTATACAATTTTTTACCCGTCCCCTGCGCTCAAATCCCATCATCTGAACAACATAATCATAACAGCCCATCCATATAACGCGGCACTGAGCCCCAGGCATAAAAATGCCCTCCGGCCATAAGCAGTGCAACAGCGGCGCTATATGCTTTCGAAGAGTCATCGTCACCGAAGCTCCATCTGCATCCGAAGAGCCAGCGTCACCGCAGCTCCCGTCACTCAGGCGCACCGGCCACACAGGAGCTCCCGCCGCACCTGCTGCTCCCGCCGCGCCCGCCGCATGGACTGCGGCGCGTTGCGCCAGATGGGCAGCAGCACAGGCAGAGGGGCGGCTGCAGCTCATAAGATGGATGTCATGATGCGCTCAGATGGGGTTTTACAGAGCGCTATTGAGATGATATTGGGCTCATAGAACACTAAATCTGGACTTAAAGCGCGTAAAAATCTGAAATTTCTGCCATTTGAGCAGAAACATGCAGGGGCTTGCCGGGATATGTGCATGGGAAATCTGCAGCTTTCATGTCCAGTGGAGTGTAATGGAGCCGGGAGAGCACTCACTTGTAATCAGCAGGGAAGTATGAGGGCAATACAGAGATAAATCTGGTGTTAATGGCTTAACATCGGGCTTTTGGACGTGGCTGTATGTATATATACATGCAGGTATTGCACGGTGACAGAGAGGTACGTAATTGTCTTTTCAAACTTGCCTAAGTAAGGGCTAATTTGCAGTGATTAAGATAGTCTTGTCAAAAATGCAGGCCGTAAGCTTTTATAAATGCCCGTCATCACTGATGGAACAGAGATCTGAGAGACATAAGTCCCTTTCTGCTGACAGGGCCGTGTCTGACACCAGTGAATTTTTACCCCGCCTGTGGGGACTGCAGATCCTGGCCTGCCGGTTATTATGCACAGATGCTTCTGACTGTGCGTCACCTCCTGCCTTTTGTTCTGTCTGACCAGCTGTATTTACAAACCGCTGCCCTGATAACACCTGGGTAATGGTAAACAGCCCCATGGTATGGACAGCAGTCAGCCGGCTCAGGCTGATGTCAGTGCTGCCCTGAATTTACTGAATGCAGGGAATAAGGCAGTTTCAGGCATAACAGTTATGCCATGGCCAGCTGTGGTTTTGAACAGTACGGCCACGTGCTTATCTGGCGGCAGGCTGCCTTTGCCCGCTGCTGCGGGTCTGTCATGCTGATGTGAATCAGGTTGTCAGGCCTTATGACAGGAAGTAAGGTATGTTGAATGTAAAAAATATATTCCCAGGAACTATGCACTTTGCCTTAAGCAGAGCCATGACAGGCTCAGCTGCTGTGGTACTGAGCACAAGCCTGCTCCTTGCTCCTGCCTGCGTCTGGGCCGGATACAAGTATCACAATGCTCCTCAGGGATTTTCTGATCAACTCAACTCTGTAGCCGTAATTCAGACCCATGGACGTGATGATGAAGTCGTCAGGCTGCGTGGCCGTCTGACCGGCTTTCTGCACAAGAACAATTACGAATTTACCGATGAACAGGGCAGCTCCATTGAGGTAGAGCTCGATGATGATGTGGACTGGTCATATGTCCACAAGGATCAGCTCATTGAAATTATTGGCGAGGTTGAGCGCAACATGTTCAAGCTCAAGATCGAAGCCAAGAGCTACCGCATTATCGAAACTACCGCTGCAACTGCAGCCACTCAGAGTGCTGCCTCAGGTGAATCAGGCATCATAATCACTCCAGTTCCCGTCCCGTCAATGACAGGTCAGGGCATCCAGCCGGTCACTGAAGTTGCCGCTGCTGTGGTTCCGGCTGCCGTCGTGCCAGCCGTTACCGCCTCAGCTGTAGCCGGTACAGCTGCAGCTACTGTTCATGCCGTACAGGACGGCACCTACAAAAATATTCAGGCAGGCCAGGCAAAGACTAATCAGGCCACAGGAGGCCAGACACAGCCGCCTGCTGCGCTCAGTGCCGATGCTCCTGCCAAAGACCCACAGCAAAAGAGTGCTGATGAGCAGGGTGAAAACTCTGACAAGGCAGAAAACAGCGACGGGGGCGGCCCGGCCGTTGCCCCACAGGGCGCTGATCAGATCAGCAATGCTGCTGCAGAGGCTGTAAAGAGCATTAAGGACAGCCACAAGGATATAGAGAAGTCAGCCCGTGAGATTAATGATGGCGCTGCGGCTATCCGTGATTCAGCATCAGTTTATCTGGTATCTGCCAGCGAGGATTTAACTGCATCTGCAAGTGATACTTTTGACTCTGTAAAGAGTGCAGTAAAGTCAGTCGGCAGTGAAGTTGCCCAGTCAGCCAGTGAGGCTGGAAAAGAGGCTGCTGAAATCAGCCGCCAGATTGGTAAGGAAGCTGTCGAGGCCGGACGCCAGATTGGTAAGGAAGCTGCCGAGGCAGGCCGCGAGGCTGGCAGGGAAGCATCTGAAGCTGGCCGTGCCCTTGGCAAAGAAGCTGCTGAAGCCGGACGCGCCATAAGCGCCGGAGCCGAACGGATGGCTGGCGATGCGGCAGCAGCTATCAGAGCCGCCTCTTCTGCCATTGCCACCAAGGTCAAAGACACTGTCAGTGCACCTTCTGTCACCTCGGTAAGCAATGATGCCGGTGTCAATATTCCTGCTGCCAGCTCACAGGAAGGCTCCAGCAGACTTTAATGACTTAAAGCAGCTGCGTCCTTCATAAGCAGGCGGTCGGCAGGCATAACGATTTAACGCGCTATTTACAGGGCTCTGGCATTTATTGTCAGGGCCCTTTGTGTGACTATACAGCTGTAAGATCAGCTGCCGTTAAGCCTTTAAAAGGGTCTTTATTTTCCTCATCACAGTTCTTGCAATGTATGGCAAGCCTGTCTGCCTGCACATCATGCCTGCATGACTGCCTGCCTGCATGCATGCACGCATGCCTGCACGCCTGCAAGGCCGTCACGGCCCCTGGGTCATATGCCCCGTAAGGACAGTCCGTGTGCTATGGTATGCGGGCTATGTGTCCCATGGCAGCTGTATGATGAGGCCATAACGATCAGCCACAAGCTAACACTCTCAGGAGGTGGTTTATGAGAAAAACACCTGCAGCGCTGGTGCTGTCCCTGATGCTCGGTTCCTGTGCCTTTATGACTTCGGCATGGGCGGCGGGCAATGAGGGCGCTCAGGATAATCAGCCTAAAATAAAGGTCTATGGCAACAAGACACCTACCATGATAGGCACTCCTGAAGAGGTGGCTGCCTATCGACAGGAGCTTGCCAAACAGGAGGCCCAGAGCCGTCCTGGCACCTACACCTATGTAGATGAAAACGGCAATACCGTAACTGTGCAGTCGGGCACCAGTAACAGTTTTGGAGTGGGCCTTGATGCCTATTACTATTACGGTGGCAATGGCAACTATCCAGGAGGCCAGTATCCGGGCGGCAATTATCCAGGTCACCGTCCGCCACCTCCACCACCAGGCACCCCGGTACCGCCTGACATGCCTATGCTGCCGGATCCGCCACCACCACCAGGCACAGTGATTACTCCGCCACCGCCTCCGGCATGGGCTCCAACATCTCCTAATGTGCCTCTGGAGCCGCCACCAGGTGGTTACCCAACCCCGTCACTGCCTTAGATACGGCAGACTGTCAGGGCACATCAGGCCTGTCAGTAAGCTCATCAGTATGATCCTCAGTAATATCCTGAGGGGGCTTTGAGGACCTTATTCAGCCACAGAAATGGACAAGCCAGGCATTTGCCTGGCTTTTCCATTTGCGCATTGGGCGATATCAGATCAGGACTGCCGCTCAGTGCTATTTGAATACTTTGGGCTGATAACCCTGGGTAGCCTTACGCACATTGGGCGAAGGATTGTCTGTGGTGTTAAAACGCTGATACCACGGCTCGTAATACACAGGATCAGTGTCGTATGAGTCTGCGCAGTTATGGCAGGGCTCACGACCTGTCTGATAGTAGTTGAGAGTATTACGTATTGATGAGCTGCGCACTGGTTCCCTTACAGGAACAGGGGCATTGTAAACAGCTCCATCCTGCTGCAGGGTATCGGACATTTTCTGAAACTGCAGAGGCTTTGCCGGACGCAGCCCTGATCCTCCCGGTGCCGGTTTTATCTGTGCTGAGGTGGCATTGCTGACCTGTGCACCACCAGTCGAAGCTGACGGCTGTGCATAGCCACTGTTAGCTGAGGGGCTGACGGTGCCACCAGTTCCGGCAGCAGCCTGGAACATGGCGCTCAGATCAGATTCAGATGAATTATATACTGGGAGCTTCAGTAGTATCTTTGCTGTCAGCAGCCCCATCAGCTGCCTCGGCGGTTGCATCAGCAGGAGCTGTTCCGGGGGCTGCAACTGTCTGAGATCCTGTATCAGCAGGTGCTGACTCATCAGGTTCTGACTCAGCGGATGCTGCCGCATCAGCTGCCTTCTGGTCGGCAGCTTCCTTTGCAAGGGCCTCAAGGCGGGCCTGCTCCATGGCCTCTTTTTGCTCACGGGCCAGACGGATAAAGGTGCGGCTGCTTTCGTCGTAAACGAGATCAGTGTTCTTTAAAGCAATACGGTAGGCGTTCTCATTATCAGGAGTCCATGAAGTCTCACCGTACAGGGAGTCGATTTCCTCACGGGTGTTTTTATGAATACGCTCAATGGCGCGGTTCTGCGAAGCTGTTCGCGCCTCTTTGTCATTGAGCTCTTTGAGCAGGGTGGACATGGACTCACGATTGTCCTGTGAACCTGAACTGCAGGCACTGAGGAAGGCTGCAGCTGCCAGGGCAGAAACAACAGAGAAACGGGAAGTAGACGCATTAACAAAGCCAGTGCGCAGCATGATCTGCTCCTTTAGACAGCTTGCTGATATGAGTAACAGTTCCATAACGCCACAATAACCGGCGGCGGACCTTTCAGTACGACCGCTTAAGCAATACCCTGGCAGGTACATAAACCGGAGGCGTCAGTCTCATGTAATTATGAGCCAGGAAAGACAGTTTAGCTATAGTACTCCTTAGCTGCAGATAAATCGACTTTTCTAAAACTGCGCAATTCACTGTAGCAGTCTGGTACCACACCACGACAGTATTTCCCATTTATGGACAGCAAAGTGCACTAACGTACTCATGGTCTGCACGCTCATCAGCAGACATAACGTAAGTCCGCAGGCCGCCATCTGGCCCCAATGACCATAACCATGCACATGCTATAAGTACGGCAGGAGCTGCGAGCCTGCCGCTTGCGGGGGAGGAGCGTTACTGCAATTGAGTGCTGCATGGTTGTTGGGATGTCAGTGATGTCAGTGATGTCAGTGATGTCAGGGGGCTAGGGGATTCGTGCGGGGCGATGTTCCTGCACAGCTGATAAACAGGCCTTTGGAGCTCCTCATATTAAAAAAGTGTGAAATTTTAAAAAAAACTGTTGACTGGGGTTTTATATTCGCTATAATGAGCGCCGTTGTCATAACGACACAGACTCTTAAAGACGGCAAGGTATTAGGGGTATAGCCAAGTGGTAAGGCAACGGGTTTTGATCCCGTCACGCCCTGGTTCGAGCCCAGGTACCCCTGCCATCAGTCTTTAAGAAACCGCCACAGGGGTATCGCCAAGTTGGTAAGGCAACGGATTCTGATTCCGTCATTTCCAAGGTTCGAGTCCTTGTACCCCTGCCATTTAGTGGCTATGTAGCTCAGTTGGTTAGAGCGCGGCACTCATAATGCTGAGGTCACTGGTTCAATTCCAGTCATAGCTACCAGTCTTTTGCGGTTAAGACACTCAATCTGCTCATTCATGAGCTTCTCATGTAGGGGTATCGCCAAGTTGGTAAGGCAACGGATTCTGATTCCGTCATTTCCAAGGTTCGAGTCCTTGTACCCCTGCCACTCAGTGGCTATGTAGCTCAGTTGGTTAGAGCGCGGCACTCATAATGCTGAGGTCACTGGTTCAATTCCAGTCATAGCTACCATCTCATCGACACCAGAAGACATACTTCTTGGTGTTTTTTTGTTTTTGGGCCTCCCAAAAATCCCGCCTTAAGTTCATATCAATATTAATCAATCCAACCTGCAAATCCGTACTGCCACCTGATCATCCTCTGGCAGCATGCAGCACACTTAATCTCGCCACAAGATCTGTCCAAATCCCGTCATCATGCCAGGCTAAGTGTCCTGAACTGCGCTGTGCAGCGCTGCGCTGCACTGAAAGCCTGCATTCACTGCTCCAGTCATAAGAATTTTCACCATGATTCAGACCTGAACCTGTCTGCAATAATCCAGCACTTCTTCACCACTTCTCCAGTCGGGCTCTCTGAGCTCATGAGCACTTCGTGAACATTAAAGGCCGGCCTGGACTGGTGATTCTGGGGAGCCGGGCTGACCGGTGGCCGGGACGGTCGGCATGCTTGCTGACCGGGGGGCCGTTCCCGGGGCAGATTTTCAGTGTGTGCGTTGCAAATGGGGGCAGAAAGCCTGTTGCTGTGCAGATATGCTGCAAACAAAAAAGCCTGACAAATGTCAGGCTTTTTTGGCAAGTGCTCAAAAATTCTTTAGCGGGTGCGCACTGAACGCTCGAGGCTCTGAATTACGTACTCGGAGTTGGCGGCGTGACGCTCAAGATTGGAAATGCGGTTGTCGAAATTGGTGAGCTCCTGCTGCAGGAACTGGTAGTCATTACCGGTCTTGCCAACTACGCTCTGCATGGCGCTAACTTCGGCATTGAGACGGGCAAATTCAGCACGGACAGTCTCAAGCTCACGGGAGAACTCTACAATATTGCTCTCCATATTAGCCATACGGTTCTGGATGCTGTGAACATCGGTTGCTGAGGAGAAAGACTGCATGGTGTCCTTCTGGCTCTTTACGGTGATGGAAAGGAAAACCAGCTGGATGGCAATAACGATAATTGCCAGAGTGAGGGCACCAGTAATGATAATTAAAGGCTTGTTACTTTTAAAATCCATATTCTTCGCCTCGGCTAGTTAGACTCGCACATCAGAAAGCTTATTGGTGAGGCATATTCCTGGGAATACTCTCTGCGGCTAAAACCGTCATAATTCCAATGTTTTAGAGTAGTGCTGCAGAAAGTATGAAAGTCAGATTTCCTGTACTTTTCTTATCTGCCAGTTATACGCAGTTATTAATATACCAATATTTGGGCTCATTATTTAGCAAACCGCAAAATCTTTATAGTTCAGTCACGGCGTGATGCTGCAAGAGAGCCCTCTCCCGGAGGTATACCTGCGGCCCGCCATTGTAACCGTTATCAGGCAACATTTTCTTAATGAGATTCAGAAAACAGAGCTCCTGTCACAAAAATTAATCTGAGCATGTGATTGATTCCATGTTGCGGTTGACTTTATTCATGCCTTCGGCGCATCAGGCTGCACAGACTGTAATAATTACAGGATTTTCGATCCTTTCAGTCAAACTGGACAGAGGAAAATATCCGGATATGGGGGCTCAGTGCTCCCACAAGGTAATTCGCTTAGCGCACCACACAAGTTAAGGGCCTGACGGTCCCAGCAAGGTAAGGGGGTTAGCGCTCCCCGCAAGGTGCGGGGAGGCCGTATGGGTGAGGTACTATTTTGGCTTTACTTTGTCCGTCATGAGTGAGCACAGGCTGTTGCCGGACATAAAATCAGGCACGCATTAAAAAGGTAACAGTTAAGAGGGAGCGGCCCATCAAATTGTATATTTGACAGGTACTGACAGTGCTAAGTTCCGTACCCTGGTACCAGTAATATGGTCAAATTCAGGTAAAACAGGCCTGTTTTGTGAGCCATGTCTGCTTTGCGCGTCATAAATTGACAGGAATTTCTGGCATCAAGATGAACTCAGTACACTACACAGGTGATTCTCAGATTTCTGTATAGCTGAGCTGCTGGCCGGTTCAATTTTGAATGTATAAATGTACATAAATGGCAGAGGTCAGTCTTGAGAGCGGTAGTCAGAACGCAGCTATGCCCTGGCCTGAATTCAGATGTAAGAAAGTATGAGCGTTCAAATGGAGCTAAGATTTGCAATTTCAATGGATGGTCAGATTCAGCTTAGACCGGACTGCTCAGTAGATGGTCAGATTCAGCCTGGATCGGGCTTTTGCGCAGGAGCAATTAACAGTTGTGAGGAGTTTTCGCAGGGACGCTGCCTGGGCAGGTTTTAGCATGTGGCATGGCAGTTTGTTGCGGGAGGAAAACAGCCTGGAAAGCAGCCTGGAAAATGCCCTGTTTTTGTGAGTATTCGAACCAGGTAAATAAAATGTAAAAAAAGCATGAAATTTTTCCGGGGGCATAAATGCGATAGATACGGGCTGTCTACGGCATGGGAGTATTTCTTGTTATTTTTCCTTAGGAAATTGGCAAAAAATGCTAAGTAAGAGCTAAGTACAAAAGCGTTTAATGTATTCAGCGCAGGCTTCCACGCAAATGCAACTGACCGGTTCTGATTCCGGTTGCTCCTGGTCCCTGGGCCTTATCTGACAGATCAGGACAGTATGGCGCGTGGCAGACCTTCAACAGTTAAATACCCATTTCTGGAGAAATATCATGAACAAGTTTTCTGCTCTCTTAGGTGCTGCCGCCATCGCAGCCGCTTCAACCGCCGCTTTTGCCGCCCCAGGTGGTCCTGCAGGTTTTGGTGCTCCAGCTGCTGCCCCAGGTGGTCCAGCCGGCTTCCAGCAGGCTGCTGCTCCTGACACTGTTCAGGCCGTAATTCAGAATGGCTGGGACGATCAGCGTGTTGTTCTGACCGGTAAGCTGACCAACTACCTTGGCAACGACAAGTACGAATTCACCGATAAGACCGGCCGTATCGTAGTTGATCTTGATGATGACCGTGACTGGTCACACATCTCCAAGGATCAGACCATCACCATTTACGGTGAGATCGATCGCAGTCGCAGAGGCATCGAGATCGACGTTAAGGATGCCCGTTAATCTCAAGATTAAGCTGATTAATCTGGCAGGTAAGGACAGCTGATGTCCCCTGAATATGAACGGCCTGTGCTGTATTAAGGCCGTCATTACCGCCTTATGTGCTCAAGTGACAGGATGTACTCCTGATAAAGGGCGGTGTTGTTGAGTTATGGTTCCGAAACCAGCGCCAGAAAGGCGCAGGGTCGGGAGGAAATATTATGAATCTTGTAAAGATTTTGCTGGTTTCTGCTGGTCTGTCAGCAGCCGCTCTGGCTTATGCCGGCGGACATTATAACTACGGCAGCCCTCAGGGCTTCAATACTCCAGATATGGGTTCGGTTGCCGCAGTGAAGAAAAATGCCTATGACGATCAGTGGGTTACCATTCGCGGACGTCTCGTAAACTACCTGGGACATGAGCGTTATGAGTTCACTGACGGCAGCGCCACAATTGAGGTTGAGCTTGACGATGATCAGAACTGGTCACATGTCAGAAAGAACGATCTTATCGAGCTGCACGGCAAGGTAGACAGGGACTTCCTTTCAACTACCATTGAAGTAAGCCATATTATTCCTCTTGAGGGACCTGGTGCTCAGCAGGGTGCTGCAGGCTTTGGCGGTCAGTGGCAGCCTGGATACGCTCAGCCGGTACCGGCTGCTGCACCTGCATCAGCAGCTCCTGCAGCTCCAGCTCAGGCACCTGTGCCTGCCGGTGCTCCGGCTCCGGCCAGATAGCCCAGCCAGACAAAGATTTTTTTTCCTTGTACAGTTGTATTGCAAAGTCCTTATATCCCCCGGTATAAGGGCTTTTTTGCATTTATTCCGGACAGGAATAATGACATAAATGCTTTTTAATCCTGCACCATAATTTTCGGGGAATAAAAAATATTTTTCCGCAAAAATACCTTATTTAAGGCAAATGACTTTAACTTTTTCTCAGGCACATTTAAGGTGGTAAAAACACTAAGTAACAGCTAAGTTGCCTGCGCTTTAATGTTCCCGTGCAAACAATTACCAGCTGCGATTATTGACTGAATAGTGCTTCTGGTGATCTGAAAATAAGCATGCATTTTGATTTAAAGCCGGGTCTCCTTCCTGAGAAGGAACTGGCTGTGATTTGAATGCATGCACATAATCGGGTATAGACCGAAAATTGCCTTTGTGTGCTGCAGGACCGATAGTTTAAGTCCTGACAAAGGCGTGGTTGTTGAAAAGATATATCCCAGGCCCCCTGATGAGCCAGCCAGACTGAGGGATACTCAGAGGTGCTGTCATACGGACAGACCACAGCACATTCAGACTTGCTGTATAAACGGACTGTCATACGGGCAGATAAACGTACAGGCAGGCTGGAGCGAAAGCTGCCAGGGGCTGGGAGGAGAAAAATATGAAGCTTGTTAACTCTATAATTCTGGGTGCTGCCCTGACTGTTGGTTCCGCTGCTTATGCTGACGGCTATTATGGCGTTGGCCCGCAGGGCTTTAACACCCCTGATGTTGGGTCAGTAGCCGGGGTTAAGAGCCATGCCTATGATGACCAGTGGGTTACTCTGCGTGGCCGTCTGGTGAATTATCTGGGCGAAGACAGGTATGAGTTTTCCGATGGCACCAGCTCTATCGAAGTTGAGCTTGATGATGATCAGAACTGGTCTTTCATTTCCAAAGGTGAACTCATTGAGCTTACAGGTGAGGTAGACAAAGACTTCTTCTTCACCACCATTGATGTCAAGCGCATCGTTTCTCTGGAGAAACCGGCTGCTCATCAAAATGCCGGTTTCGGTGGCTACGGACAGCCTGGACAGGCCCAGCAGGGTTATGCCCAGCCTGCAGCACAGCCTGTTAATTCACAGACCTACCCTGCAGGTCAGTTGCAGGCTCCTGTGCAGCAGGTCCAGACTCAGACTGCATCCCCTGCCGTAAGACAGAATTAACAATTTTTTCTTGTACAGTTGTATTTGCAAGCTCTTTCGTGCCCGGCATGAAAGGGCTTTTTCTTTTCTGGCAGGAAAAAGATTAAGGCGAACGTGCTGTAACTTTGAATCATTAGACTTTACAGCTGTCAACGCAGGGCAGGCAGAGGTGCATGCCTGTTCAGCAGGCCTGAGGTGCAGGGGGCGCATGTCTGCTCAGCTGGCCAGACAGGCGGCTGCATCCTGGTTACAGGAAGATTGGGATTAGATGTACGGGCAGTATGCAATGCATACATTGAATCTATGATTGAGTGAAACGCATTCCTCAGTAGTGACGAAGATCATATTTTTTTAATTATTATTATCTGACACTTGTATTTCACTGTGCCCATGGACCCCATATTTTCGGGCTTTTTGGGGTGATACTGGACTGTATTAGGAAAGAGACAAAATCAGCTAAGTATCAGCTAAGTGCAATGGGTTTAAATGAGCTTACACACACAAACGAACCAAAACTGCCGGGAGCCCTCAGTTCCAAAAAGAACAGCGTATTGTGCGCTGATTTCTCTGAGAAAAGCCTGGTTGAAGTGAACCAAGTCCCGAATCTGGAGAGTCACATGCGTAAGATTTCTGCTCTTGTAAGTGCTGCTGCCCTGGCAGCTGTTTCCTCTGTTGCCTTTGCTGCCGGTCCTGCAGGTTTTGGCGGCGGTCAGGCCGCTTCAGGCCAGGCCGGCGGTCCAGCAGGCTTTGGTCCAGCAACTGCTCTGAACACTGTTCAGGCTGTTACCCAGAGCGGTCTTGACGAGCAGCGCGTAGTGCTCACCGGCAAGCTCACCAACTACCTTGGCAATGACAAGTACGAATTTGCTGACAGCACTGGCCGCATCGTAGTTGAGCTTGATGATGACCGTAACTGGTCTCACATTGGTAAGGATCAGACCATTACCATCTACGGCGAGACTGATGTAACCCCACGCGCCATCGAGATTGATGTAACCGACGCTCAGGTTGTCAAATAATCAGGCCGGCCAATTATATTTTCAGCTGTCTGAGTTACAGATTAATCAAGGGTGGTATACAGGCCACCTGGTAAATAACAGTTTTTAATGTCATGCAGGTAATGCACTTCGAGCCTGCAGACATGCCGCAGGGCATTTACATGGCCCTAAGGGCTAGCAAAGGCCACCAGGCTTCATCAGATAAGCTGTCGGCCAGGAGAGATCATATGAAGTTTTTAAATGCATTACTGGTTACAACCGCTTTATCTGTAAGTGCAGCTGCTTATGCTGACGGTGGCTACGGCGCCGGTCCACAGGGCTTCAATACCCCGGATACAGGCTCAGTTCAGGCCGTAAAGCAAAATGCTTATGATGATCAGTGGGTTACCCTGCGCGGCCGCCTTGTAGACTACCTGGGCCATGAGCGTTACGAGTTCACTGACGGCACCAACTCCATTGAGGTTGAGCTTGATGACGAGCAGAACTGGTCTCATATTTCCAAGGGCGAGCTTATTGAGCTGTCCGGTACTGTAGATAAGGATTTCTTCAGCACCACCATCGATGTTAAGCGCATTGTTTCCCTAGAGAAGGGAGCTCCAGCAGCACAGGGCGGCGCAGCCGGTTTTGGTGCCCCAGGTCAGCCAGGTGCTGCTCCTGCACCAGCAGCCAGGTAATTAGCAGAATTTTTCCTTGTACAGTTGTATTGCAAAGCTCTTTCACCATGTGAAAGGGCTTTTTTGCTTTTCAGGCTCTTATCTGCGGTATGCATCAGACTGTCGATCTCCGCCGGCAGAGCGTGACCTGGCCCAGAGCAGCCCCTGTCACTGGCCGGCAGCTGCTCTGGAGCTTTGATGCCCAGGCCTGGTATTATCAGATAGTGGGTGCACCACAGAGCAGGCTTTCAGGTAGTCCGATACTGAGGGCGTCCATACTGTTGCTGTGTGGAAAATTCCATATTCAATGCATGATCATTGACTGCGCCTTATTCATGTTTTACAGAGCGTCTGGCAGCTGCAGGTGGTCTTTCCTGAATCGGGAGGCATGGCTGTAAGATGGGACTTTTTTGGTGCACAGGCAGGCCCACTATGGTGAAAGAAGGCGCACTGTAAGGGCAGGGCTGCAAAAATATAGCATTGCCAGGTGCTTTTGCAGGCGTGTTCTCCTGGGAGCTTTGCCATGGCTGTGGCCGCTTAAACCGGCCGTGAATGAGCGCTGCTGCGCTTCTTTCAGAGGGCTTTGCATGCAATTGTTGTCAGCCGTAGTGAGCTTTGCCCGCCTGAAGCTGACCAGGGATAATATGCGGCGTATATTGCTGATCTGCTGTGTAATTATTGGCTCATATGATGAGGTTTTGAGCGGGATAAAAGGCTCTTGCTGCATGGCCGTGGCATTCTTGATCTTGCACAGATATGGGCGTATCTTATCGGCTTTCCCATGCCGTTTCATCGCTGTTATTCAGGTCCTTTATGGCAAGTCATGAGTATGGCCGGCAATGACTGTAGACTGACGGATAGCCAGCCATAAGGATGGCCTGATGTAAGGATGGCCTGCCATGGCCTGCCATAAAGGGTGGCCTTCCAGGAGTGTGGCCTGACGTAAGAATGGCCTGTCATCATAAAGCCGGGCTTCATGAGATGAGGTGAAAGGGTGGGAAGTGGCTGTTGAGAAGTGCACGTGGGGGAGTACCGCCTTTTTGGGCGGGCTGCTCAGGGATTTTTGCATATTGCGGGTGTCGTATGACTTTGATTATTCCTCAGATTGTTAATGTATCCAAAGTGGATAATGATCATGCCAGGTTTCTTGAGGCGCTGGCAAGAAACGGTTTTGCCGGTGAAATTGAAGATCGTTATGCGGCCCGTCTGCTGGTGGCTACAGATAATTCTGTCTATCAGAAAATGCCTCAGGCTGTGGTTTTCCCAAAGAGCAAGCAAGATGTGGTTACCCTCTTTAAAACAGCCTCAGCTCCTGAGTTTAAAAAAATCCGTATTACCCCACGTGGCGGCGGTACCGGTACCAATGGTCAGTCACTCAATCATGGTGTGATTGTCGACATGTCCCGTCACATGAAGAGTTTCAGTGACTTCAGACCGGACGAGCGCAGCATCGTGGTCGAGCCAGGTGTAATCAAAGATGAGCTCAACGAGCATGTTGCCAGCGAGCAGCTGTTTTTCTCTCCTGAGCTGTCAACCTCATCGCGTGCCACTATTGGCGGCATGATTGCCAATGATGCAGCCGGCCAGGGATCGCTTGTTTACGGCCGCACCTCTGAGCATGTACTCGAGGCTGAGGTGGTGCTGCGTGACGGTACCTTATGTACTTTCAGACCGGTAAAGGGTGAGGAGCTCAAAAATTGTCTTGACCGCCCAGGCCTTGAGGGTGAGATTTACCGCAGATGTTATGAGCTGCTCAAATGGCACAGCGCAGAGGTCAAAGAACACTTTCCAAAACTTAACCGTTTCCTTACCGGTTATGACCTGATGCATGCCTATGATGCAGATACTGATACTCTCAATCTGGCCCGCCTGATCTGCGGTGCTGAGGGTACGCTTGCTACTCTGGTCGGTGCCCGTATTGATCTGACCTTAAAGCCATCTTTCCGTGCTCTGTGCGTCATCAAGTATGAGAACTTTGACTCAGCCCTGCGTCATGCCAATGTCCTGATCAAGGCTGGCGCCTTCTCTGTTGAAACCGTTGATTCCAGAGTGCTTGATCTGGCCAGAAAGGATCCTGTCTGGCTGAGCGTAAAGAATTACATTACTGATGTTCCCGGTGCTGAAATCAGCGGCGTAAACATTGTTGAGTTCAACGGTCATGACGAAGAAAAAGACCGCGCCTTCATGATGTCTCTTTATGAGAAGACTCAAAAGGATGCCTCTGAGCGCCGCAGCGGTATTCTGGGCGCTCAGGTTGTTGATACCAAAGAGGGTATAGCTGCTGTCTATGGCATGCGCAAGAAGGCCGTAGGTCTGCTCGGATCTGCTGCCGGTGCCAAGAAGCTGGTGGCTTTTACTGAAGATACAGTAGTGCCTCCTGAGAATCTTGCTGACTATATTCTGGAGTTCCGTGCTCTGCTTGACAGCATGAATGTAACCTATGGCATGTTCGGTCACGTCGACTGCGGTCTGATGCACGTACGCCCGGCTCTTGATCTGACTACCGATGAGGATCGTCAGAAGCTGGTAGATATCTCCAATGGCGTGGTCGAGCTGGTTAAGAAGTATGGCGGTCAGATGTGGGGTGAGCATGGTCGTGGCTACCGCTCCTGCTATGGCGAGGTCTTCTTTGGCAAGCTCTATCCTCTGGCCCGTAAGATCAAGGCCATTTTCGACCCTGACAACAGACTCAATCCGGGCAAAATCTGTGTGCCATGGGGCAATGAGACTGACAGTCTGGTAGCTCTTGATGACCCTATGCGCGGCGATCTGGATCGCACCATCGATATCAGGGTTCGTGAGAACTTTGAGCCTGCCCTTAACTGTAATGGTAACGGTCAGTGCTTCAGCTACTCACGTGCCTCACTTATGTGCCCAAGCTACCGTTTCTCCAAAGACCATGTGAAGTCACCAAAGGGCTACTCAGGTCTGATGCGTGAGTGGCTGCGCCTTATGAGTGAGCGTCAGGTTGATGTTAATGCCGTAGAGCAGCAGCTGCTGGCCGAGGCAAACAATCCTCCTGGTGACTTTGTGGCTCAGGCCAAATCATGGCTTTCCTGGCTTGGCAATCTGTGCACCCGTACCCGTAATACCATTTTTGACCGTGAGGATTTCAATCACGAGTATCTGGGCCATGTGGCTACATGTCTGTCCTGCAAGTCCTGCAAGACCCAGTGTCCGGCTCACGTAAACTCAGCTGAGATGAACTCCCGCTTCCTCAACTTCTACTACAGCCGTTATCTGCGTCCATCCATGGACTTGCTGTGCATGAATGCCGAACGTTCCAATCCGGTGCTGGCAAAGATGCCTAAGCTGGCCAATGCCCTGATTCAGTCGGATTTAAACAGGGCAATCATGGAGCACTTCTTCAACTTTGTTGATCTGCCAGTGTTCAATGAGCGCACCATGTGGCAGCAGAGCGCTGAGTTCTCAATTCCGGTACTCAGTGCTGAGGAAGCTGAAAACCGTGCTTCTGAGTTTGATGTCATTGTTATTTCCAATGCCTTTACTGCCAGCCATGAGGCTGACTCACTGGTAGAGCTGGCCCGTCTTGTCAGGGTAATGGGCTTCAGGGTTGCCATATTAAAGCCATATATCAATGGCAAGCTCTTCATTATTCGTGGTGCCCGCGCCAAATTTATCAAGTATGGCCGCATGCAGGCCCAGCGCCTTGCCCGTCTGCACAGCCGTGGACTTACCATGGTAGGCTTTGATCCGGCACTTACTATCTGCTATCGCGATGAATATCCGGCTCTTATTCCTGACTGTCCTGAGTTTAAGGTGCTGATGCCTGAAGAGTGGCTTAAGGATGCTCTGGTATCTTCTCAGTTCCGAGCTGTTGAGCAGCGTCTGGGCGCTGAGATCAAAAATGTCATCGCAGCTTCCCGTGGCGCTGCCGGATCTGCAGCCGCTGCCGCTCAGGGCGCTGCAGGCGCAGGCAGTACCGACGCAGATTCTTTACATGACAGCGCCATTGGCCCATGCTCATTTGCTGATGACTTCTATCTCTTCTGTCACTGCACCGAGCAGGCTCTGGTACCTCTGTCAGTAAGAATGTGGCAGGATGTTCTGGCCCACTTTGGTCTGCGTGCTCTGCCATTGCCGGTTGCATGCTGCGGTATGGCCGGTCTGTTTGGTCATATGAAGAGCAATCAGGAAGAGACCCGTACTGTCTATGAGCAGAACTGGAAGGAGCATCTGACCAGCCGTCCATTCACTCAGTGCCTGATCACCGGCTTCTCCTGCCGCTCTCAGGTTGAGCGTATGGAGCATAAGCGCGCCAACCATCCGGTACACGTTCTGACCATGCTCCTTGAGCAGGCCTCTGCTGCAGCCGCAGCCGCAGCCAACAGGTCTGCCGCCGGCTAATCTGACAAGTCTGCCGCTACCGCCGCAGCCAACAGGTCTGCCGCCGGCTAAGCTGACAGGCCTGCCGCTATCGCCGCAGCCGACAGGTCTGCCGCCGGCTAAGCTGGCCCTGACAGGTATTTCATATACTGCAGTGCTGATGACCTGGTCTGCGCGGCGTATGATCGTGTGAATCGTATTGCAGGCCAGGCTGCATGTGCCTGGATGAGCTGATTTGCCCCGCATCAGTGCCCTTACGGGTCAGTGATGCGGGGCTTTATCATTTTTGCCAGGTATTGTCTTATTGCTGATAGACTGTACTGAGGATGCTCCCGAACTGGACCTTTGCTCCTGTCTCGAGCCAGATACTGAATAAAGAGCTGTCGCACTGTGCCGTGTTTCACTGTCTGCAGGCTGCTCTTCAGTTATATTTACTGAAAGTTACATAACTCAGAAAACCTTGAACGGTGCCGTACAGTCGCTGGCCTGCGCCCTGTGGCAGTATGATGCAGTCAGTGACTGAGACCATGGCCATGGTTTCAGTCCATGCAGGTTGTGATGCTGTCAGAGCATTCTGAGAAAAGGAGTTACAAATGTTCAGTTTTAGAGAGAAAGCTATTTATGCTGTTGGCTTTTTCGCCTTTATCTTTGTCGGTCCGACAGTGATGTATCTCATCAGCATTGCAGTTCCGGCCACCTTCCTTGCTCAAAGCTCCACCAATGTCTATCTTGGCAGTCTCAGCTCTGCCGTAGGTCTGTTCTTTGCCATCTGGTCCAATGTGGCCCTGGTAAAGAAAGGCGAGGGCGGTGCAGGTAACCTGGGCAAGGTCAAAATGATGAAGGAGACCACCCATCTGGTAACAACAGGTCCTTATGCCGTGTGTCGCAATCCTATGCACGTAGGCGTTTTCCTGTACTATATGGGCTTTGCCTGTTCGCTCAACTCCCTTGCCAGCCTCGTGGTACCGGTTGCCATTCTGTGCTTTGCCTGGTTTGCTGCCGTATTCCTCGATGAGCCACGTCTTGAAAAGGAATTTCCTGAGGAGTGGGCCGACTATAAGAGCCGTGTGCCTCGCTTCTTCCCGCGTGTCTGGCCACGCAAGGCTTGATTGAGGTCAGCCTTTTCTTAAGGGCAGCCGCCGGTCCTGATATTATCTGAACTGCCATAAGCAGGCGCTTATGGCAGCAGATAAGAGCACAAAGTTGCTCTCAGGGCTGAGGCTGCCTTAATTATGCATGCACGCTACGCCCAGCCGGTGCCCGCATCGTGAGCACAGCCATGATGAAAGGTGGCCTGGTCATGCATGGCCGGGCACCCGGCCACACCAGGTCGGCGCCAGGGCATTGCTGGCGCCGCAGCTGCCCTGTTGCCTTACCATTGTGGTGCCTGGTTATGGGGCTTGTGAGCTGCAGATAATATGGATACTTATCATATGCCGGTGAGATGGCATTGCTTCATGCACTTTTAGATGGAGATTTTTGTGATGGAAAATGTTGATAAGGCAAATCTTGTAAAGCAGGTTGCCGAGCTTTATGAGGCTGATTCATTTGGTGGCATTATCGAGCTGCTTGAGCCTCATCTGGCTGACCTCGACTATGACCTTGCCCTGGAGCTGGCCCGTGCCTATATCAATGCTGCCAATGTTCAGGATTCCAATCCTCAGGTGCTGGCCACCAGTGAGCAGCTCTATCTCAACGCCAATGCTCTGCTCGACAAGTACGGCATGCAGGGTAAGGATCATGCCACCTATCTGTTCTACAAGGGCTATGCTCTGTTCAAGCTCGGTCTTACCAACGACGCTCAGATCCGTCTGCAGCGCGCTCTGAAGTTCATCAAATTCGGCTCCGAAGACAAGCTGCTGCCAACTATCAACCGTATGCTGGCTCTTTGTCAGTCCTACGATCCTGATAACACCTCACTGAGCCTGTCAAAGGAAGATGAGCAGCGTCTTGATGAACACATCCGTCATCATTTTGGAAAGTATCAGATTATCTTTAAGACCGACCGTTATGAGCTGGTCAATGTGCCTCCATCAGAGGATCGTCCTTTCAATCTCATCATGACCCGTGGTGTTTCAGGCCGCAGGCTCAACGTACCAGGCGGTGTTGATCCTCTGACCAACAGCCGTATTGAGCTGGCTGTGTGCCTGCCAAAGGAGTGGGAATTTTCCAACAGTGAGTCTTACAATCTCTGGCCGGTAAATACCCTGTGTGACCTTATCAACTATGTGCTGACCACAGATGAGTTCATTGGCTTTGGCTATGCCTTCTCCAAGGGCAAGCCTGTCCACTCCACCACCGACTTTACCGGTGGCATGCTCACTGCCCTTGGTGCCTACGACAAGGAATGTCAGGAGCTGACCCTGACCGACGGCTCTGTGGTACGCTTCTTTGAGCTGGTCTTCCTTTTCCCGGCTGAGCTTGAGTACCGCAGCAAGCACTCAGCTCCGGCTCTGCTTGAGCTCTTCGATCTCAAGAAGGTGATTCCAAGCCCTGTCCGCAAGCGTATGGATGTCTGCATTCAGTCCGTCCCGGTAAACAAGATCTAAAGCCGTCACTGGCTCCAGGCATGCGTCACTGGCCCCTGGCCTGCGCTGCAGGCGCATTGGCCAGGTCTCATGCACTGCAGGCGCAGTGGCCAGGTCTCATGCGCTGCAGGCGCAGAGACCAGATGCGCTTTGCTCAGAATATGGCTATATGCCGTCGCTGAGGATATGGCTATGCCTGAGAGGCCGGGTCCCAAATAAAAATGCCCTGAGAAATAAATCTCAGGGCATTTTTATTGCCAGCTGCTCAGGTCATCTTTGACAGCTGTGTGCGCTGCAGATTGTCCAGCTATTCAAGAATGTCGGACTCGGCCTCACTGTCAAGCAGCTCACTTTGAGTAAAGGTGCTCTTGCGTGCAGTTCTTGGTTTTGTGGTTCGGGTACGGCCAGTTCTGGCGGTGCTGCGGCTGCGGGAGCGTGCAGGAGCAGGCTCGTCGCTGTCCTGGGCAGCCTCACTGACAATTTCAGAGGCTATGGCGGCAGCCTCATTAACATCGTCAGCAGACTCTGAGCTGTCACTATCAGACTCGGCAGCAGGGACAGCTGGTGTTGCTGCGGCAGCAGAGCTGCTGGTGGCGTCGCTGCTGTCTGATTGACTGTCTGCCTCTGCCGGGCTGAGCTGTGCCTGGTCGTCGGCGCTGCTCCTGCTGTCCTGGGCCGCTGGCAGGGCGGCTGAGACTGGCTGTGCTGCAGTGGCGGTTGCAGTGGCTGCTGCAGCTGCTGGAGTACGCTCTATGAGCAGAGCGCCAGTGGCTGATCCTGAGGCGGCTGCAGTGGCGGCTGCAGCGGCTGATGCGGCTGTGGCAGGGGCGCTGTCGGCGTTCAGGGCGCGCTCAAAGCTTTCGACGGCTTCCATGGTAAGAGCAGGGGCGTCAGCTGCAAACTTCTGCAGAATGTTTTTGAGATTGCCCTGACCTGTGCATAAGGACACAGCCATGGCATCGATATTTTTGTTGAGGCTGTCACGAATCTTGAGAATGGCCTCAAAGTCGTTACAGACCTTGGAGCACTTCTGGTAAATACGCTCAGCGCTGCGGGCAAGCATGCGGAACTTGTCACCCTGATTGGCCAGCACCCACAGATTGCCCACAATGCGCAGGGCAGGGAGCAGGGATGATGGAGATACCAGGTAGACATTCTTGCTCTGGGCATAACCATAAAGGCGATCGTCATGGCGCAGGGCAGTACCAAGGGCATGATCTACAGGAACAAACATGAAGACAAAGCCAGGGCTGCCGTAACTGTCGTAGCCCGGATAATCCTTCTTGCTCAGCTCATCAATGTGCTTGCGAATAGAGTCAATGTGACGTGACAGGGCTGCTTCACAGGCCTTCCTGTCGTTTTCTTTTTCAGCATTGCACAGCTCGGTGTAGGCTGTTAATGAGCACTTGGAGTCGATAATCAGGCCACGGCCCTGAGGCAGGCGAATCAGTACATCGGCTCTGCCCTTGTCACCATGGTCATTAACAGCATAGGCCTCACGAACATAGCTTTCCTCACCATTAAGACCTGAGGCATCAAGCACCAGAGCCAGCTGCTGCTCGCCCCAGATGCCCTGGCTCTTGCTGCCCTGCAGCAGCGCGCGGGATAGGTTTTCGGCTTTCTCACCAAGGCTGATCTGAGCCTCATGCAGATGCTTGAGCTCATTTTGCAGCTGGCCGGCCTGTTCAGAATTGGTTTTCTGAGTGGCTGCAATGAGAGTGCGGAAAGTATTAAGCTCATTTTGCAGAGGGTTGATAATCTGCACCATGTGCTCACTGTTGAGTTTCTGCAGGGATTCGGAGCGATCCTTGAGAAGCTTTTCACCCATGGTGTTCAGGCGGTGCTCAAGCTCGCTTTGTGACTGGGCAAAACGCTTGCTGTCCTCAACACGCAGCTGCTCCACGGCCTCCTTTTCACTGCGGGTCTGAGCAAGAGCCTCACTGCGCTCCATGATTTCCTCCTGGGCCTTTTTGAGGGCCTCCTTAAGGGAGGTGTTTTCCTGCTCAAGCTTGTTCAGAGCTTCCTGGTTGGCAGTCTTGAGGTTGATGAGCAGGCGTTCATTGGCTGATTTGATTTCACTGATGGAAGCTTCATAGCGGTTGCTGCTTTCCTCAATAAGTCGTGCAGCCTGCTCCTGCTCTTTCTTGATGGCCATCTGATGGTCAAGCTGTACTTTCTTAAGCTCATTTTCATGATTGGCAATCTGCTGCTTGAGATTACCTGTCTCAGTCTGGCAGTTGGACAGATCCTTAACCAGAGTGATCTTTTCGTTGTGGGCAGCCTCACGGACAGTGTCGAGCTGAGCGTTGAGCTCGTCGTACTCGCGTCTTAAATTATCCAGCTGCTCCTGGAGGCTGGCTGCAATGGCAGCCTGCTCAATAAGAGCTGTATCAGCTGTACTGCCTGCAGCACCTGCAACTGAACCGCTGCCATTACCGGCAGATCCCTGCTGAGCGCTGTCACCTTTGTCAGCCTGGTTGCGGCGCAAGAAAGCGGCAACAGCCAGGGCAGAAACAACGGCTGTTAAAACAGTTATGAGTATGTTGCTGATCTCGTGAGGCATCATGGGTTAACCCTGAACAAATAAGAAAAGGAAGAAAGAATCAGGCTGCTGCCAGGTCAGGCCGTCCTGCAGCACAGGCGCCATGGCTGGCGCATGCCGTCGTCTGGGGACGCTGGTTTTTGCCGCAGCCCCGCAAGCTGGCCTGGAGGTGGTTACAGCTGACGTCAGTAAACTGGCCTGGAGGCGGTTGCAGCTGACGTCAGTAAGCTGGCCTGGAGGCGGTTGCAGCTGACGTCAGTACTGGTCAGCGGCAGCAGCAGTCTGCATAAGGCGCCATGCGACCGTGTTGGCTATCCTGGGCTGATTGGCAGCTGTGAGTATACGCTTTTGGAGCCGGGGCTGTTATTGCGGCACTGTTATTTGTAATGCTGATGGGATGTGGGCTTATCTCTTTGCTGGCGGCCGGTAAAAAGCATCTGAAAGGGCTTTGTGGCTTTTGATAAATATTATCATCAGGGAATGGGCCTGATCGGGGGATTAAATCAGTTATGCATATGTTTCGGTGCATTGTGCACCAAATTGGCGTACTTTTATTGCAAAAATCTGCAGAAATTTTAGCTTAAGTGAGTCCATGGTTTAAGGACGAGATTTCCTCTGCGGATGAAAACAGTCGTCCCCTGGTGCAGCGGCCGGTGCAGGTCCGGAGCAGAGCTGGTGCAGCGCCGTTGCTGCAGATGCTGTATTGCCTTTTAACAGAGCTGTGGCTGGTATGCTTTATACGGCCTCTGACGTGCTCTCAGACGGCGATATTATGCTTGGGTATGGTCATGTACCCTGATGCGGTTGAAGTGGCTGTATGAGGCGCTCACGGCTGTCTATGAGCTTTTATCAGATCCTGTGCAGCCTGTTTGGAGTAATGGTGGTGTACTGGTGCTGCGCTGGGGATTGAGGGGCTTAGTTGGAAGGTCATTGCACGGACTTTTATGCGGAGCGGGCGCTGTTAACTGTGGTGATTAGAGACAGGTTTTTGTGCGGAGCGGGCGCTGTTAACTGTGGTGATTAGAGACAGGTTTTTGTGCCAGGTACAGCTGTGATGGTATGGCTCGTATGAGTATGTTGTTTTGTGTGAAAATGGCTTAAATATGAGTAAAATCCGCAATTTGCTAGATACAACAAACAGGTAGAAAATATCCCCGCATACCATGCAGGGATTTACTAAGATAACAGTATTGGTTATCAGCACCAGCGGCACCGGTTGGCAGATGGCCTTGCGCATGTCGCATGGGGCTGTGAAATCTTGCCCCTTATGGGTCAGAACCTGCAGCGGTTGCGACTAGCTGTCGCTTTTCGTGGTTCTGGTACGGGCTGTCGCAGGCTTTCTGCTCTTAGCTGCAGAGCTGCGAGATGCGGTTGATCTGGCGCTTTTGGCGCCTTTTGCAGACTTTTGAGTGCTGCGGGTCTCTGGACCGCTTACCGGATCAAGTTCCTCTTCGTGAGGACCGTTTAAGTCCGGATTATCTGATTTTTTTGGCAGGGAGTGACTGAGCTGTTTAGCTGCTGCGCCTGTACGCGTTTCAGGCTTCTTCCCGGCTACAGGTTCATTATCTACCAACTCGGATGATTTGTCACGCATCTCACTTGATAGCTTTTGCTCAATTCCCTCAAGATATTTCTGAATTTCGATCTGAGATCTGATTTTTGGAGAGTCCGGACGGTAAGGAACGTACTCGTTGCTCTGGTTGGCATCGATGATACGGGCCTTCTGATTGTCGCTCTCCTGAATCTTGAAGATAGTACGGATACGCTCACGCAGAGAAGGATCAAGAATAGGGCAGCCCACCTCAATACGGTAATCGAGGTTACGGGTCATCCAGTCAGCAGATGAGATGTAGAGCTCCTCATTGTTGTTATTGCAGAAAATCATCACACGTGGGTGCTCAAGATAGCGATCCACGATTGAAGTGATGTAGATATTCTCTGACAGACCCTCAATACCAGGACGCAGAGAACACATGCCACGGATAATGGCGCGGATCTTTACGCCGGCCTGAGAGGCTTTGTACAGATGCTCAATGAGGCCCTCATCTACCAGGTTGTTCACCTTGAGGTTGATGTAGGATGGCAGGCCCATGGAGGCATTCTCAATCTCGCGGTCAATCATGGCATAAATGCGCTGACGGGCATTGATTGGAGATACCAGCAGCTTGTCAAAGCGTGGGCGGGTGTACGGGTACTCAATGAACTCAAAGACATTGTGTACTTCGCTGGTCAGCGCATCATCACGGGTAAACAGAGCAAAGTCGGTGTAGATCTTGGCCGTCTTTTCGTTGAAGTTGCCGGTACCAATGTGGGCATAGCGTACTGTCTGACCGTCTTCCTTACGGGAAACAATACACAGCTTGGAGTGAATCTTCAGAGTTGGCAGACCGAAGAGAACCTTTACGCCAGCATCGGTAAGGTGAGAGGCCCAGCGTATGTTGTTGGCCTCATCAAAGCGGGCCTTGAGCTCCACTACTACGGTGACGCGCTTGCCATTGTTGGCTGCATCGATAAGAGAGTCGATTACACGGCTGTTGCGGGCCACACGGTAGATATTGATCTTGATGGCTGTAACCTTTGGATCATAGGAGGCCTGACGCAGGAATTCGGTGAAGTAGTCGAAGTTGTGATATGGGTAGTACAGCAGAACATCGCCCTTGGAGATGGCATCAAAGACGTTGATATTGCTGTCAAAGGCAGTGGAGCGGACCGGAGGCAGAGAAGGGTTTTCAAGACCGTCACCACCAATGCTTGGGAATGACAGGAAGTCCTTGAAGTTGTGGTAGCGGCTGCCAGGCATGCATGAATCGATGTCTGAAAGATGCAGCTCATCGGTCATGAAGGCAACCATGTCCTTAGGCATGGCGCGGTCATAGGCAAAACGTACCGGCATGGCATTCAGACGCTGCTTGAGGGAGTTTGACATGTTCTCAAGTACGGACATGTCTACATTACCCAGCAGATCGTACTCGGCATCGCGGTTCATCTTAATGGAGTAGGCTTCGATGGTGTCGTAGTCAAAGAAGCTCTTGAAAATGTCATCAAGGCAGATGCGGATGACATTATCGAGGAACATCAGAGTGGTCTGACCCTCCTCGGTAGGCATGGAGATGAAGCGTGGTACTACATCTGAAGGGATTTCCAGCAGGGCATAGTTGACCTCCTTGCCTGTCATTCTTATGAGCAGGTAGGTGTACTGGTCACGCAGGAACTGCACCAGATCCATGTTCTTGTTAAAGATAATAGGATTGATGTGCTTGAGTACATGGCGCTTGAAGTAGGTGCGTACCCATGCCTTCTGATTGTCGGTTACCTCGGTTTCATCGCGCAGGTAGATGCGGTGTTCAGCCAGCTCCTGGACAAGGGAGCGGTAGATGCGGTTAAGTTCACCCTGATAGCGGCTTACCAGCAGCTGTACTTCCTTGAGCAGACGTACGCTTACTGACTCATCACCGCCTTCTTCCTTGTTGATGATGATCTGACGCTTGAGGTTGGCCACACGTACCTTGAAGAATTCGTCCTGGTTGTTGGAGTAAATACCAAGGAAACGAATCTTCTCAATCAGGGGTACGGACTGGTCAGCTGCCTCCTGAAGAACACGGCCATTGAAGGATAACCACGAAATTTCTTTTGGTACCAGATCAACTTTCTTACTGTCAGACATAGAGCAACCTATATAAAAAGTCCGTATATCCGCCCTGCACAGGCAAGGCAGCTTCTGCCATGGATCCCGGGGACAAGCCCTGGGCAATAAGGCTTTACAAAACACACGCACATAATGCTGCAGGCCACCAGCTCACAACCTGAAACTGGAGCCCAGTGCTGACGGGCCGGCAGCGCTGCAGGCATACTGCATCTGCGCCGCATCCATGCCGCATCGGAGCCGCAGCCGTGCTGCATATGCGTTGCAGCAGGCTGTGCGGGTTTGGCCGCAGCATGCACTGCATAGTGCAGGGGCTTGCTTGCCTGCGTCAGCAGGCCTGCAACTTTTCAATCAGATTTGGTCTGTACCACCTCTTTCCCGTAACAGCCTGCATGTTCTGCTGTTTACTCCTGCACCATCTGCCACGCATCATCTGCTCTGCATGAGCTGACAGGCATGTACCACTGGAAGCATGGCTGTATGGCAAATTTTTCGGGATGGACCTGAGGGGCTGACATACTGTTAACTGTGATGGCAGCGCCAGGCCGTCCCGGGCTTTGGGCAGCGCAGTTATGGTTATGGCGAGGAAAGGAATCCTGATGCAATCGATGCACAGGGGGTGACGGGCGCAGCATTGCTTGTCAGGTGGTAAGCATTATGGTCAGTTACCGGCTCGCAGGGGGCTGGTAACACGATCGCAAAAGTATAAATCAGGGAAATTAAGTTCTTGTTAAGCATCTTACCCTGATTGAACAAAACCGGGAAAAACCAGGTGGCGTTGCAGCATCAGGATCACTTGTCCATGCGGCCTGTGTTGCCAGACGCATGCTGCAGACTGCGCATTAAAAAACTTAAAAGCCTGAAAATCAGGTAAATAACCGAAAAAACAAAAGCGCTGGTCATGACCTGGCAATAATCTGGCCGGGTATTGCAGGGGCACACCAGGAAAGGCCCGGTACCTGTATTTGCATGATCAGCCGGGCCTGGTCATTAATATGCAGACGGCAGCTCCTTTATGGAGAGTATTCCCTGGCGATGACATCCTGGCATGCTATGACCAGCATTGCCATGAGGAACCTGCCGTGATCTGAGGTCGTAAAAATCACTGAGCTCTGTTGGCCATGGTGCTTAATTCAAAGCTTTTTCAGCACCTGATGGGGCTCAGTCCGAAAAGCATATGTTCAGAGTAATACTCGATATGATATATCGATAAGGGCAGTGCAAATTGACTCTGGATCAAAAAAATAAGCTTTTTAAAGGGCAGCAAACACTCTGTTTTCAAGCCAGGGCCTATGGGGCACGGGCACGTGACTTTATCGTTCGGTCACAACTTCTTTTACAGTGCTGAGCACCTGAGGACTGCCAGGCACGATTTGTAACTGTATCAGACTGGTGCCTGAGTCTGGCAGCAGGCTGACCGGTGACTGCAGCTTGCTCCTGGTATCAGGCTGACCGGTGACTGCAGCTTGCTCCTGGTATCAGGCTGACCGGTGACTGCAGCTTGCTCCTGGTATCAGGCTGACCGGTGACTGCAGCTTGCTCCTGGCAGCAGGCTGGCCGGTGACTGCAGCTTGCTCCTGGTTGAAGGCTGGTTCTTGCCTTGAGGTCTGTCCACCTGGCGAACGCGGGAACTTTTGCAGTAGCTTTGTGCTGTTGTGGATGCGATCTCAGACGGCGGTAGTGTCAGTGAGTCCGGGCCGCATTATCTTTCGTCAGTGTGATCAGCCCAGGAGGCAGCCGCTTCAGGTTCAGGATGACGGTCTTTGATGTCAAAGCCTGAAGGTGGAGCAGGAGGCTGATCCCCGGTTGCGTTGCCCTCTGAAAGAGACTGTGACTGCTGCTGACGCTCCTTGACTTTCTTCATATGCTTTTCCAGACGCTCACGGGCAGCACGGGCAGCTTCATCGGCCTTTTTCTCTACAGCGCGCATCTGCTCTTCACGGGCTTTTACCCGCTCCTGCTGGCGCTTGAGAATTTCAGAAACTGCGGCTGATGGATCAGGTGAGCCCGGCTCGTCCGGCATGCCGTCACTGTCTAAGTGATGTTCAGCTTCGCCATTTGCTTTGCTGTAGTCCTCATAAAGTTCCAGTGGGGTATCAAGTTCAGGATCATTTGAATCAAGGGCATGCAGGGTGTCAGCGCCGGATCCCGGTATGGTAAGCTCCTCCTGCTTTGCAGCACGGGCAGCATCTTCAGCTGCGGCCTGATGACGGGCAGCCTCGTAATAGCTGACAGGACGCTCGAGTACAGGAATGCCCTGAGGTATGCCCGAGTCACGCTTTTTATCCTTTGCTGACTTTTCAGACTCTTCCTCAACAGATGATCCGTCCTGGCGTACGGCACCAAAGCTCAGCATAGAGCTTTCCTCTTTGCTCTCTTCTCCTTCCATAGCTGCTTTTGCATCAGCAGTGGACTTATCGGCAGTGGACTTATCATCAGAGGACTTTTCCTGGCTGTCAGGAGTCAGGGCTGCATATGCTGCAGGAGCCGGCTGAGCATCTGTGTCTGATGGAGCCGCCTCAGGAGCAGCATAAGATGATGCAGTGGCAGTGTCAGCTGCTGCAGCTGTGGCTGCAGTTGCTTCAGTGGCAGAACCTGCTCCGGTGGCATCCCGGGCAGTAGCGCTGTCAGCACTTGCTCTGGCTTTGCCGGATCTGGTGGCAGCGCTGTCTGATGCGTTTGAGGTACCGTTATCGGAGATGACCTGGGTGCGGCTCAGAGCCTGGTTTTTAGGGGTAAGTTTGGTCTTGCGCAGGTAAAGATGGGCACCGCTGTCGCCATCGTCTATCATGGCAAGATGCTCAGCGCGGGCTTTCTGACGGGCCTCTTCGGCTGTCTTTGGAGTGTCAAGCTCCTCATCACTGGCATCAAAATCATCCAGATCCTTCTCGCTGTTCTCATAGTCTTCATCGCGGGTGGAGTTGCGGGTCAGCTGCTGGTAATAAACTGAGCCAGGATTCATAAGACCCATGAGCATCTGTCTGGCATTTCTGTTGCCCAGACGGGCTGACTGCTCAAGCAGGCGCACGCCCACGCCAATGGTTCTGATGTCCTGGATGAAGATACGTCCGGCTACTTCAAGGCCGTCCATTTCGCCTCTGACATTGATAATGCGCTGAATCCAGAAAGCGCCGTCAGAGTATCTGTTGGTAGCATAGAAATAGCGGGCGGTACGGGCAATCTGACCCTGACGGATCAGCATGCGTTTAAAGGCGCGGTCATCACCAAGTAGCAGGGCTTTCTGAGCGCAGCGTTCAAAGGCAAGGGTAGGGGCAATGCGCTGATAAAGGAAGGAGCCCTTAGGGTAATTGGTAAGAGCGGTATAGGTACTCAGATAGGTATCGATAATGTCTTCGATTTCGGAAATGTCGCCCAGGATACAGTCAGAGCACTTGTTAATAAAGCGCTGGGTCTTGGTCTTGCCCTCAGGGCGTTTGGCCAGCACTGATTCTGAGACACGCTCTTCCTGAGTTGTCTCATCCTTGATGGAACAGGCGCTGAGCACAAAGGAAGAGGCCAGTGCCAGAACCAGCAGTACTCTGAACTTGGTGACCATTTAACACTCCGGGAAATTCTGCATACATAACGCCCCTGAATAAGGAGACCCGCAAGCATAAGTTATCACATGTTGCCCCTGGCTGCGCATCTGTAACGGGACGGCAGTCAAAAACAGCGTAGCTACAATGATATGGCCCCGTGCTGCAGTCAAAAACATGCTGTCCGGTATGGGCGGGGACAGGCTGGGCAGAGCATGGTCAGGGACTGCCTGGGCATTAGGAACTGTAGGTAATTAAAATGATTTGTATTTCTTAAGTATAATGACCTGAACGGAGGAACCTTATGGCAAACCAGATTCAGGTCACTTTAAACAAAGATTCTATTAATCAGCTGCTTGAGGCTGG
>NZ_JALKIK010000019.1:0-96050 GCF_023050955.1 Anaerobiospirillum sp. NML120511 | reverse complement strand
GAATTAAAGTAGTATCCTTTGTAATTGTTCACGGTTCTATGCAAAATTAGCGTATACAGGCCAAATCAGGCCCTGAAAAACCTGCCTCCCAAATGCCCTCAAAAACCGCAAATCCCCGTCGCTGCGTCACTGCCGGGCTCAAAGCCACCCACCCTGCTCTCTGATCTCCAGCTCCTGATACCCAAAATACACCCTGCAACACTCGGAAACCGCCACAGCTCCGCCTAAATCATCCTGCCTTACCAGACATGATCTCAGCTTAGCTAAGCGGAGCTTACACAGCTTATGCTTCGCAGGGATCAATGCTGACATATGCATGGCTGACATGGCAGCTCACGCCGTCATAAAGCCAGCCGGGCATGGCAGCTCGCTGCCAGCTGATGCGCCTGGCCTGCTGGCTGTATGCGCGGTGCTATGAGGGCGAAGCTGCAATGAGCTGCCCGTAAAAAGCAACAGACCACCACGGTATGGCCATAAAGGTTTTACCGGGGTGGTCTGCTGCTGACAGCACTGCTGTGCACGGTGGTGCTGCGTACTGCTGTACGCGGCGGTGCTGTACTTAAAGTTTTAGCAAGTGCCTGTGACTGTAGCCAGGATTAGCGGGCCTTGCCGTGGCAGTCCTTGTACTTCTTGCCTGAGCCGCATGGGCATGGGTCATTGCGGCCAATGCTTGGCTGCATTAAGGACTCTGCAGCTGCGGCGTTCTGGCGAGCATCTTCCTCAGCACGGCGGGCCTCTTCAGCGGCAATCTCCTCAGGAGATGGTCGCATCTGAATCTGGACGCGGGAGAGCAGCTTGATTACCTGGAACTTGATGTTATCAAGCAGACGGGTAAAGAGGTTGAAGGACTGAATCTTGTACTCGTTCTTAGGATTACGCTGAGCATAGCCCTGCAGGCCAATACCAAGACGCATGTAATCCATGGCGGCAAGATGCTCTTTCCACAGGGTATCGATGGTCTGAAGCATAACGCCCTTTTCAAGCTGCTTCTGGTTTTCCTCACCGATAACCTTGCACTTCATGTCGTACAGTTCCTGAGCACGTGCAACAATGCGCTCACGTACATCCTGCTCGACCAGCTTGCTGTCCTCTTCCATCCACTTGCCGACAGGGGCATCGACAACAAACTCTGCCATCAGGCGCTCTTCGAGCTCCTTGACCTTCCAGGACTCCGGCAGAGAATTAGGCTCTATGTACTCGTCGATAACGCTGTTAAAGACGTCGATACGGATGTTGGTAATGGTCTCGGATACATCCTCACCATTTAACAGAGCATTACGCTCCTCGTAGATAACCTTGCGCTGCTGATTGGCAACGTCGTCAAACTCAAGCAGGCTCTTACGGATATCGAAGTTTCTGGTCTCAACCTTACGCTGAGCAGACTCGATAGCACGGGTAACAAACTTGTGCTCCAGAGGCTGACCATCTTCCATGCCCATACGCTTCATGAAGTTCTTGAGCTTGTCAGAACCAAACAGGCGCATCAGATTGTCATCCATAGACAGGTAGAAGCGTGAAGAACCAGGGTCACCCTGACGACCGGCACGACCACGTAACTGATTGTCGATACGACGGGACTCGTGACGCTCAGAGCCGATGATGTGCAGACCACCTGCAGCCAGAACCTGATCATGGCGCTTCTGCCACTGGGCAGTTACACGATCGATATCCTTCTTTGAGGCATCAGGACCAAGGGCTTCAATTTCAGCTTTGAGGTTGCCACCGAGAATAATATCGGTACCACGACCGGCCATGTTGGTGGCGATGGTAACAGTGCCTGGTCGGCCTGCCTGGGCCACAATGTGGGCTTCTTTTTCGTGGAACTTGGCGTTGAGTACCTGATGGCGAATTTTGGCCTTGTTAAGCAGACTGGAGAGCTTTTCAGAGTTCTCAATGGAGATGGTACCAACCAGCACAGGACGGCCCTCGGCAACGCGCGCCTTGATGTCCTCAAGAATGGCGTTGTACTTCTCATCTTCAGACAGATAGATGAGGTCGGCCATGTCGTTACGAATCATTGGCTTGTTGGTTGGCAGAACTACGGTATTCAGACCATAGATCTGCTGGAATTCGTAAGCTTCGGTATCAGCAGTACCGGTCATACCGGCAAGCTTGTCGTACATACGGAAGTAGTTCTGGAAGGTAATGGTAGCCAGAGTCTGGTTTTCAGACTTGATGGCCACGCCTTCCTTGGCCTCAACAGCCTGGTGCAGACCGTCAGACCAGCGGCGGCCTTCCATCTTACGGCCGGAGTGCTCGTCAATGATTACTACTTCGCCGTTTGCTACCACGTAGTCTACGTCACGCTTGAACAGGGCATGAGCACGCAGGGCAGCCATGACGTGGTGGAGCAGCACGATATTACCTGATGAGAACAGGGAATCGTTTTCGTTGAGCAGACCGAGCTCACGGAGCAGATCCTCAACGTAAAGCTGGCCGCGCTCGGTCAGATAGGCCTGACGGAGCTTGAGATCAACGGTGTAGTGACCGTCGCCGGTGTAGTCCTCGGTATCCTCTTTTTCCTGGAGCTCCAGCTTTGGAATGATGCCGTCAATCTTGCGATAAAGCTCGGAGCTGTCTTCGGCCTGACCGGAAATAATCAGCGGAGTACGGGCCTCGTCGATAAGAACGGAGTCAACTTCGTCAACAAGTGCGTAGTTAAGCGGACGCTGAACACGCTGCTCTGGGGCATAGGCCATGTTGTCACGCAGGTAGTCGAAGCCGAACTCGTTATTGGTACCGTAGGTAACATCACAGGCGTAGGCAATGCGCTTGGAATCAGGATCCATACCTGGAATGTTGCAGCCTACAGTCATGCCCATGAACTCATAGAAAGGACGGGACCAGTCGGCGTCACGGCGGGCCAGGTAGTCGTTAACAGTAACTACGTGAACGCCCCTGCCGGTAAGAGCATTTAAGTAACATGGCATCAGAGCGGTGAGGGTCTTACCTTCACCGGTCTTCATTTCGGCAATCTGATTGGAGTTGAGAACCATGCCGCCCATGAGCTGTACATCAAATGGACGTAAACCAAGAGTACGCTTTGCAGCTTCACGTACAGCAGCGAAAACTTCAGGGAGAATATTCTCGAGGGTGGCGCCCTGCTCTAACTGCTCCTTGAAAGAGGCGGTGAGATCCTTGAACTCCTCATCCTTTAAAGCCTCATACTTTGGCTCAAGGGCATTAATCTGCCTGACGATTTTGTTTAAGCGCTTGATAGTACGCTGATTGCTGCTGCCAATGATCTTGGTAACGATTGATGTAATAAACATTTTTAATTAACACTGTTAGAGGAAACCACTGGCTATTATATAGCACTTTGGCATTATGGAAAGACTGGACGGAGGCGACCGGCATGCCATCCGTGCCGAAAAATCCGGGCTTTGCGGGCACCTTTGATCCCCTGTCTGCAGACAGTTCAGCCCCATGATCAGAGCGCATGGACTCACAGGACCATGTGAGCATAGCCGCTCAGCCTGATGGGCTCATTGAGGCATGGGTACACAGGCAGAGGGCGCATATTGCATCACGCTGTATCTTAGCAGGCCCGCCCTGGCTCAGGCACAGCTCCGGCCGAGGCTCAGATGCCCATGCTGCTGGACACGCATGTGGCTGCTCGTATAGCAGCGCAGCTTGCCTGCAGCCTGGCAGGCCCTGATCAGGCAACGCCTGTTAGAGGCTGCTGGCATCACAAGGTGCTATGAAACTGTATAAAGGATGAACTGCAGTAAGATCGGCCCTGTCAGTACAGCTGCAAAGATGCAGCATAAGTACGGAGCCTGACATGACCTGGAGCACCGGCGCAATTTAATGTGGTGCTTTACTGTCAGCTCTTAATATTGAGGGTGAACGCTAACCTGACAGATCTTATAAATTGCACGGCAGCAGCACCCGAGGCTGCTGGTGTATGGCTGATCTGTACAGCCCTTATTGTCAGTAGACTGTGCTCAGTCAGTACACCTGAGTCTTACCAGCATCATCTCAGGCAGTGGTGAAAAGCTGCATATAAGCCTTGCCTGTAACTGCTGACAGTTATTACATTGGGGCGGTACAGCTGTTTTTCAAGTACTGTGACCTGCATTACATTCAGCAAAGCCAGAATATGCTTATCCTGTAAGCCGGCCCCTGCCCGGCTTCCCGTGCCATGCCGCCATGCAGGCACGACCAGCAACCAGCACATCAACATCTGCGGCTATATATGAAAGCATGAGGCCCTGTGGACATACCCTATGTCAACCGCCCAGGCACGGTCAGCCTCAGGTCATGATGCCTCTATACTGAGCTTAATGCTGCAATATTGG
This sequence comes from Anaerobiospirillum sp. NML120511, assembly GCF_023050955.1. NCBI lineage: Bacteria > Pseudomonadati > Pseudomonadota > Gammaproteobacteria > Aeromonadales > Succinivibrionaceae > Anaerobiospirillum > Anaerobiospirillum sp. NML120511. Next base: position 91,749 of record NZ_JALKIK010000019.1, on the reverse strand, counting down.
CCTGCCAGCGCCACCTGAGTATCAGACTGCTGTAATGGCTCCAGTATGAGACTGCAGACCATGCAGCTTATGACAACTGCATGCATCACCTGCCTGTCTCTTTATTGCCCGCTGATATCCTCATTGGCCTCAGCCCCCATCATTGACACAGATATCATCATTGCCCCCGGGATACCATCATTGACCCTGGATAACATCATGGACGAGTTTGAGAAGAAATATATAGAAATCAAAAAGCTTCAGTCGCAGTGCGACAGCGGACCTCAGTGGGTAAACGCCCTTTATGAGCTTAAAGAAGAGCTGGAGCAAGATGACAGCACAGCTGCCCGTAAAGTACTGGTTAATGTCTATGACCAGCTCAACCTCAAGAAAAGTGCCTACGTGCTGCTAAAAGCCATAAGCTCTGACAGTAAGGGCGGTGCTGCTGCCACTGATCGCAAGATGCTCGGTCGCCTTGAAACTCTCAAAGAGCAGGCAGCGGGCTGGGCTGACCGTTTCCCACTGCCAAGAAGACTGTCAGAGGCGCAGCTGCAGCAACGACGCAAAGAGCTCTGTGAACTTGGTATCCCTGAATTTCGCTATCATCCGGATCCTGTGCTCAGTGGGGCCATAGAGCTTAGTGAAGAGCCTGTCACCTGTCAGTGCTGTGGCAAGCAGACAAAGGTAAGCTACAGTGGTCCATTTTATTCAGTGGAGGATGTCGACTGTCTGTGCCCGCAATGTATTGCTGATGGCAGTGCTGCAAAGAAGTACAAGGGCGAATTTCAGGATGAGTGCTCACTTGATGAAGGTTGCAGCAAAGAGGCTGTTGATGAGCTTATTTACCGTACCCCTGGATACAGAGGCTGGCAGCAGGAATACTGGAGGGCTCACTGCGGTGACTTCTGCGCCTATCTTGGCCCTGTTGGTGCCACAGAACTCAAAGCTCTGGGCCTGCTCGAAGAGGTTCTGGACGATGACTTCTGGGACGACGATGCAAAAGAAATGATAGCCATGAGCTGTAACGGAGGCCATATCCAGTGCTACCTGTTCAGATGTCTGCACTGCGGCCGGCATTTTGTCTACATGGACTACAGCTGATACCCGGCAATCAGCTCCATACCTGTACCGGCACCAGCCATCACCGCTCCGGAGCCGCTACGGCGCCAGCTATCGGCACACCATTGAGTGCCGCTGCCAGTAATCGTTGCTCCGGACCTGTAGCCATAGCCAGTTTGTTTTCGTCATCACGGCCCATGGCTGCACACATACCATGATGCAAAGGCAACAGTGCTGGCTGAGCTGATTGCCTCATCTTGGCCAGCCATGATCAGCAAGAGGCGGGTGTTCACTGGGCATTGGCCCACGTCAGCGCAGCATTTAGCCTTAATATTAATGAAGAGAGTGCTGGCATAGTGTCCCTGCAGAGATATGACCTGCTGGCCATAAAAGGACTGGCAAGAAAGGAAGATGACAGGACAGGACAGGACAGGACAGGGATGGACGGGACTGGGATGGACTGGAAAGCATCTGCACATATTGATGACTCTGTAGCGTGACATTATGACGTGGCAAAGTCAGCATATTTGACGCTGGTCAGATGACCAGTGATTACAGGCAAGGTCCGGGAACTTGAACTGGAAGGGGGGACAGGGATGAGGGTTCTGGTGGAAAAGGCACAAAAAAAGGACCTTGAGGTCCCTGTGCTGGCCGCGTGCCGGCTGATGGATTTTTTGTGTGTCCAGAAACGAAAAAAGGTGCCTGCAGCACCCGTTCTCATCCTGAAACTGCTTAAGTCTGGAGCGGGAAACGAGGTTCGAACTCGCGACCCTAACCATGGCAAGGTTATGCTCTACCAACTGAGCTATTCCCGCATCTAGATTAAGAGTTTCTGACCTGTCTTACATTGGAGCGGGAAACGAGGTTCGAACTCGCGACCCTAACCATGGCAAGGTTATGCTCTACCAACTGAGCTATTCCCGCATGTAAGTCAAGTTTTTAAATACTTCGTCTTTGGAGCGGGAAACGAGGTTCGAACTCGCGACCCTAACCATGGCAAGGTTATGCTCTACCAACTGAGCTATTCCCGCATTTCAAAGAATCTGTATTTTAATTTGGAGCGGGAAACGAGGTTCGAACTCGCGACCCTAACCATGGCAAGGTTATGCTCTACCAACTGAGCTATTCCCGCTCTCCATGCCGCAGCATTATAAGGACTTTTTTACCCAATGCAAGCATTTTTTTAAATTTTTTTTAACTTTTTCGCGTCCATTTGTCACAAATCAGATATAAATCAAATTTTCCCTTTCCCCGGCGTGGTAAGATTTAATGCTGCGCTGCATTAAATTGCCCCCAAAAACTGCACACTGGCCGTACATCCCACCATAGACAGCCCTGTCACATTCAGTATCACAACATTCAGACATTTTACTGTCAGCTGTATTCAGTCCCCCGTCTCATTCAAACATCCCTATTGCCTGCCCCTGTCATCTTTCCTGGTATTCGATTTCAAAGTGCGTTGTTGTGTGCCTGCGCTTCATTCTGCAGCTACGCTGAGCCCTTCGACTTTAGAAGCTGCCGTTCGTCTGTGTGCATACAGCAATAAAGACAGTCTCTGCTCTGGCATAAAGCAACCTGCATGGCACAAAGTGACTTAGCTTTCAGACTTGCTGAGCAAGTCATCTTAATATGCCTTATGCGATAGTCGGCCCTTACAAGGTCAGCATCAGCATCAGGGCATGCTTTATAAAAGTCATGTGCCCTATGCTCTGGATACCATCGGCCCTCCCTCCAGGGAGCAGTGATTGCAGCACATGTCAGCTCTGTCTGTTTGAGTGTATGGGGCTGAACATGCTGAACAGACCGAACCGTCTTTCATCAGTTGCTGTTATTCGGCGCTGAGACTGACTGGCATACTGGCGACTGGTGATGCCATTGCTGCGGTGATCCTGACAGGTATTGAAAGCAGTCTGTCTTTTCCATAAGTTAAATGAGCGATTATTAAGCTCATACCAGGGCAAGTAACAGTACAGCCCCCTGCTGCCGGCAGGAGGCCGCGCGCTGCGGCTCACAGGGTATGCTGCCTGTCTTTTGCAATAGGTTTACAGTTTGACAGCAGTGACTGAACTTTGCACAATTGAGCCCCCTGCTGAGGAGAATCATATGTTTGGGCTGCTTTTAAAAGTTTTTGAATACCTTACCCCACTTTCAACTCTTACCTATCTGTCCTCCAGGCTGACAGATGCCAAAATGGGTGGCTTTACTCAGTGGCTGATCGGCAAGTTCGTTGCTACTTATAAGATCAACCTTGAGGAGTGTGAAAACAGTGACCTCAAGAGCTACGAGACTTTCAATGACTTCTTTATCAGAAAGCTCAAGCCAGAGGCCCGTCCAGTTGCCTCAGCTGACAGCTGCATTGCCGTATCCCCTGTAGACGGTACTGTAGGTCAGGCTGCCAACATCAAAGCTGGCCGTCTTATCCAGGCCAAGGGTATTGATTACAGCCTTATGGCTCTTGTAGGTGGCCGCAAGCAGGATAATGACCTTTTTGAGGATGGCAACTTTGCCTGCGTCTATCTGTCTCCGGCAAACTACCACCGCATTCACATGCCTATGGAAGGCAAGCTGCTGCGTACCATTCATATCCCAGGCCGCCACTTCCCTGTAGGCCGTCGCAATGTCTCCTACATGGATGACCTCTTTACCAAGAATGAGCGCCTTGTCTGTATCTTCCAGACTGCCCGAGGCCCAATGGCTGTCATTATGGTCGGCGCTGCCATGGTAGGCTCCATTGGCACCGTCTGGGACGGTACTGTTGTGCGCCGCTCCGGCATCGAGGTCAAGGAATATGCTGACCGCAACATGATCTATGGACGTGGCGATGAGATTGGCCACTTCAAGTTCGGCTCCACTGTCATTACCCTGTGGCCAAAGGAGCTGGGCGATCTCTGCCCTGACTTCCAGCCAGGCGCCCCGGTAAAGATGGGCCAGAGCATGATTGGCAACACCCGTCTTGCCGACGCCACCTTCTCAAAGAGCTAAGCTGCCTCTAAAAGCAGCCTGGCTGGCACTCTCCGGCTGCGCTGAGCACGTCCGATTCGTGCCAGACCAAGGACGTGCTGGTCAGGCCCGGGACGACCAGGCCCCCACCAGGTACCGTTGAATTCCCTTGTGCATCCCACCTGCAGGTTCATAAGTCCTGGCGGCATTGCGGCATTTCAGCACGGTAACCATAGCCGCATGGCTGACTGTACTGAATTGATTTGCAGATAAGTTTGTGTACTGAACTTAAATATAAGCGCTGAAAAGTGCACTATTAATACAGCTTGCGGCGCTGGTGCACAGGAGGTCTGGACAGCAGATCTGTTGCTGTCTGTCATGATGTCTGCCCGGGCGCGCTCTTACCAGGCGCCAGCCTGGATCCAGGGTGAGCTCTTACAAGGCGCAAGCCTGGATCCAGGGTGTGCGTGCACTGCAAACTTGTGGTCCTGTGTAAATTGCCAAAAAAGCCCCTCTGAATTTGTGCTCATGAGGGGCTTTTTTGTATATAAAACACCACTTTTTTGAACGAAAACGCCATGCCAGTGGGATTTTTAGAGGTCCTGAATATTGACTGCAAATGTCGTCGCAAGCCCCATATTCCGGGGCATTGAGCATTCCATCTCGGAGCATGTACATAGCTCAAATAAGATTTTTGGTGGCGAAGTTCGCATTTTTGACTACTCGATCGCATTGAATATTACAATTCACGATAGAATATTCTTTATGACTTTTTAAGGCTTTTGTGCATTGCACATGACCTGCAGAGCCCGGCCGGGATCATACTCCCTGGTTTGTGGCCGCATTTAAGGCATTGCCGAGAAGTAATTCAGATCTGTCTGAACGCAGCATTAATGCCATTATGTTCTTCTATGGGGCACCATGCGCACAGCTGCAGATTCCGTCATCAGGGGACCTTAACTGCCTGTCCTGATACTGAGCATGCAGTAGACAAGGGATCTCAGGCAGACAGAATCAAAAACAAACAGGACCTGCCATCTGCAGCAGGTAACAGGAATTACATGGGAGTCCCTGCCTTACCGTTTTCCCCAACAGGATCACTGATGCCTGAGGGCACCTGTTTTACCTGAGCTGCCACGCTGCAGCACGGGAGAGTACGGACTTTGTCCCCATAAAATGATTTCTTTGAGAAATCCTCCTGGACCACTCTGACCCGTTTCAGAATGACCCGGGTAAATATCCCGACTTTCAGCCCGGTTTGTTGATAAAAACGAATCAGAAATCAGTAACGGATGATATCTAGATAATTGCCTGCAATTTCTTTGTCTTTCCGTGATCTTGACTGGCTTTTGTTGGGGAAATATGCCCCTTAGTATGGTATATTAAACACGATTTTTGCTGTTTGCCTCGGGTGATCTGTCATTTATGAATACACTCAGGGCTTAGGAGATACACGTGGAAAAAATTCAAGCTGACGTTGCAATCGTCGGTGCTGGCGGAAGTGGCTTACGTGCCGCTATTGCAGTAGCACAGGCTGATCCAAAGCTTCGCGTTGCACTGATTTCAAAGGTTTACCCAATGCGTTCCCATACTGTGGCCGCAGAAGGTGGTGCTGCTGGTGTTGTTCGTGATGACGACTCTTACCAGAAGCACTTTGAAGATACTGTTGCAGGCGGTGACTGGCTGTGCGAGCAGGACGTAGTTGAGTACTTCGTCCGTCACACCACCGAAGAACTGTTCCAGTTAGAGCACTGGGGCTGCCCATGGAGCCGTAAGGATGACGGTGACGTAAACGTACGTCGTTTCGGTGGTATGAAGGTACCTCGTACCTGGTTCGCCGCTGACAAGTCCGGCTTCCACATGCTCCATACCTTATTCCAGACCTCCGTACAGTTCCCATCAATCGAGCGTTTTGATGAGCACTTCGTTCTGGACCTCCTCGTTGAGGAAGGCGTATGCCGTGGTGTCGTAGCTTTCGACATGCAGAATGGTGTATTCCGTCAGATCAATGCCAAGTCCGTAATCATCGCCACTGGTGGTGCAGGCCGTGCCTACATCTTCAACACTGACGGCGGTATCGTTACTGGCGACGGTATTTCCCTGGCCTACCGTCACGGCGTACCTATCCGTGACATGGAGTTCGTACAGTACCACCCAACCGGTCTGCTCGGCTGCGGTATCTTAATGACCGAAGGCTGCCGTGGTGAAGGCGGTGTTATGTACAACAAGGACGGCTACCGTTACTTACAGGACTACGGTCTGGGCCCTGAGACTCCAGTTGGTCATCCAAAGAACAAGTACATGGAATTAGGTCCACGTGATCGTGTATCTCAGGCCTTCTGGCAGGAATCCCGTAAGGGCCGCACCATCAAGTATCCATTAGGTGAAGCCGTTCACCTCGACCTTACTCACCTTGGTGAGAAGTACCTGCACGAGCGTCTCCCATTAATCTGCGAACTGGCTAAGACCTACTCCGGTGTTGACCCAGTCAAGCAGCCTGTTCCGGTACGTCCAGTAGTTCACTACACCATGGGCGGTATTGAGACCGATGGCAAGACCGCTACCCGCATGCCAGGTCTGTACGCAGCCGGCGAGTGTGCCTCCGTAGGTATTCACGGTGCCAACCGTCTGGGTTCCAACTCTCTGGTTGAGACCGTTGTATTCGGTAAGGTATCCGGTGACGAGGCTGCCAAGCGCGCTCACGAAATCAAGCACCACGACTCCAAGGAACTGGACCGTCAGGCTGAGGCCGCCATGGCTCGCGCTCTGGCCTTATTTGATGTTCAGGGCAATGAGTCTCAGTACAAGATCCGTACTGAAATGGGCGAGAGCATGGAAAAGGGCGTTGGTATTTACCGTGAAGGCGATACCATGCAGGAGACCATTGATGTACTCAAGGACCTCCGCAAGCGCATAAAGAATGTTCCATTAACCGATCGCGGCCGTGTATTCAACACCGAGTGGATGAACTTAATCGAGCTTGGTTACACCCTCGACTGTGCCGAGACCATGGTTCACTCTGCCATCAACCGTAAGGAATCCCGTGGTTCCCACCAGCGTCTGGACGGCCCTGACGGCGCTTACCAGCAGCGTGATGACAAGAACTTCCTCAAGCACACTCTCGCTGTTTACAACGCTGAGACTGGTTTACCAGACATTTCCTACAGCGAAGTCAAGATCACCACCTTCCAGCCTGCCAAGCGTGTATACGGCGCCGAAGCTGAGGCTGCCGAAGCCGCCAAGAAGCAGAAGGAGGCTAAGTAATAATGGCACAGCAGAAGACCATGAAGATTACTGTCGTCCGTTATCGCCCAGAGCAGGACGAGAAGCCATGGGAACAGACTTTTGATGTTCCTTACATCCACGAGACCTCCGTATTAGAGGCCCTGTTCTACATCAAGGACCACTTTGAGCCAAGCCTCTCTTTCCGCTGGTCCTGCCGTATGGCCGTTTGCGGTTCCTGCGGTATGATGGTTAACGGTGTTCCTCACCTGGCATGTAAGACCTTCTTACGTGACTACGAGGGCAAGGACATGAAGATCGCTCCACTCGACAACTTCCCTGTTGAGCGCGATCTGGTTGTTGATATCTCCGACCTCATCGAGAAGATCGAGCGTATCAAGCCATATATCATTCCTGCCGAGAAGGACAAGAACAAGCCTTTAACTGAAGGCTACAAGCAGACTCCACAGCAGATGGAAGCCTACCGTCAGTTCTCACAGTGTATTAACTGTGGCTGCTGCTACGCTGCCTGCCCTCAGTACAAGCTGAACAAGGAGTTCATCGGCCCAGCCGCTCTGACTCTGTTATATCGTTACAACATTGATAACCGTGATGGTGGTAAGGCACTTCGTCTTCCATATCTCAACGCTGAAGAAGGCGTCTGGAGCTGTACATTCGTTGGTTACTGCTCCGAGGTTTGCCCTAAGCACGTTGACCCAAGCTCCGCAATCCAGCTGGGTAAGAAGATGAGCGCTACCGATTACGTCATCAGAATGTTCAAGCCGGAGTAAAACAAATGAGTGATGTAAAGAACTATCGCAAGCCTTACAACCCTCCAGTAGACAACTTCTGGTGGACCAAGAATCCATTCTTCTTCCGCTATATTCTCCGTGAGGGCACTGCCGCATGTGCTCTGTTCGTAGCAGCTGAAGTATTACTTGGTATTTTCATGTTCTTACTTAGCGACTTCGGCAGCGAAGTTGCTACTGCCAAGAACGCAGCCCCATACCTCTGGTGGGTTCAGGACTTCCTGGGCAACCCTCTGGTATTACTCATTAACGTAGCCGCTCTTGGCGGTCTGGCATTCCACGCCGTAACCTGGTTTGCCTTAATGCCAAAGGCTGTTCGTGTATTTATGAACAAGCACACCACTGAGCTCGTTCCTGAAAACTTAATCATTGGCAGCCTCTATGCTGCAGCCGGCGGCGCTACCGTAATCATCTTACTTGCCGCTTTCGCCAGCATGTAATAGGAGACAAAGACATGCAGAACAAGCCACAGAGATCCGATGAGCCAATCTTCTGGTTATTATTCGGTGGCGGCGGTATGGCCGCAGCAATGGCATTACCAGCTATCCTGATCGTTTTAATCGCTGCTGGTTTAAGCTCCCCAGATCTGACCTCCGGTTTATTAAACTTCGAGCAGGCCAGAGCCATCATGGGCAGCTGGATTGCCAACCTGATCTTATTCACTGTGTTAGGCGGCGTATTCTTCCACGCCTTACACCGTCTGTACCACTCCTTACATGACTTTGGCATCCACACCACCAAGTTACACCACTACGTGTTCTACGGTGCTGCCTGCGCCCTTACCTTTGGCGCCATGTTCTTACAGTTAGCTGCTTACTTCAAGGCCTGATTAAGGCCCTGCAGATGCAGGAATCTGTAAAAGGATCAGAAAAAGCTGGCTTCGGCCAGCTTTTTCTTTTTCAAAATCTCAACCTCAAAAAATCAACCGGCCTTCCGCCGCGCTCATCCGCGCCCCAGCGCTTTAAGGCCCTGCCCCCAGCACCACCTTACCCCGCCACTTTCGGCCCTGCGACTCATCGCCCCGCTCCGACACTTCCGGCCCTGCGCCTCATCGCCCCGTTCCACCAATTTCAGCCACCGCGCCTCATCGCCCCCGCTCCGCCACTTTCGGCCCCTGGCCTCATCATCCCCGCTCCGCCACTTTCAGCCCAGCGATTTAACGCCTCAGCAGCACCGGCGTCCTCAGCGTTTAAAGCTCCACCATGCCGCCATCAGCCCTGCGCTTCATCCCCCACCTCGACACTTTTTGTTCATGTGTTTCCCTGAATTATCAGCACCATTTCCGGCATCAGAACCTGTCCGGATCCAGATCAGCACTGAAGATCAGTACACTCCTGAATGCAGCCCATTTCATGAACACAGGTCTATTACTGCCTCTTTCCTGATCCCTGCAGCTTGCCACAGTCATAGCTTCACAGTCATACACATAACCATATCAAGCTCACACTGCCCTCAGACCCTGCCACAGCATGACACATGCCCCTTCGAAGCTACCTGACGGCTACAGCACGTACAACGCTCCATAGCCCTGGGCAATGGCAGCGGCATAAGAGTACTGCAGTAAGGTGTGACGCAGAACTCGGGCTCGGTACACTGCAGCCCCCAATGCCATAGCCTGCGAAAGTGGCCACTTTCAGTCATAACGTTAAGCATCACATCACCAGTTGGGAGCCTCAGCATACCTGAGCCTGCATTTCATCCAACATATCCCTGTCGATTCAACGCTGCAGACAATGACTTCAAAGCCCATAGAAAGTCTCATAAGCACGTCCTGCTGAAACCGCCCAGGCTCAACCTGTATGGCATTCATGACCATCCAGGCAAGAACAGCACAGCTCCTTTACCATCAGTCAACATCACAAGCACGAGTCACGTTTAAGTGCCATTGCGTTGCGCCAGCAGGAATCCCCCCGTACCTGACACAATCCGGCCCAACTGGGTTCCTTATGGTCCTGCCTTGAAATACGCCTCATTGTAATTATGCGCAATCAATATATTTTGCAAAGCATATATGGAGCTCACTTACAAAGACAAACTTACTGCCCTGTTAGCAGCAACATCCTTAACTGTTGAGTCTAGTAGCAGCTGTATACCTTTTATAAAGGATTATTTTACAGGCATAGCTTCATGCAGCTGATGAAATGGCCGTAATGACAGCTCAAGCGTAATGTCAGCACCAGCGTAATGACCTGATCAACGTCAAACAATCCAGCAAGAGGTATAGAGGTCTGCTCCTGTAACAGAAAAGCATCTTTATGATGGGCTGATAAAGTGCGGTTGCTGAGTATGAGTTGCTGTGGCTGGCATGAATAAGACGTGTATTGAATGCAGGCATGCAGGAAAAAGACAGGAGAGAAAACGCAGATATCTACCCAGGCAAAGGGCAAAGCCGTGAGCATCATTGCATCCTGGTCGTGTTCTGCTGCTGGAACATGAGCAGCCGGGGGAGATGTGAGAGGCTGTGGGAGCAATGGCCAATGTACCTGTGGGTGGGTGGCACGGCCCAATATACCTTGGGGTGGGTGGCACGGCCCAATATACCTTGGGGTGGGTGGCACGGCCCAATGTACCTGGTGGTGAGGGCAAAGGTAATAGAAATCTGCCAAAAACGTGCGGGTCGTTTTTCGGAAGCCGTCATATATCAATAAGAATCACTGTTATCTAAAGGGCATATACAGGCGGTTTATGCGTTTATGCAAATTTTGCATTATGTTGCAGTTTTGTTGCATTGTTTTGCTGAAATGTTGCAAAAAGCCTGCGTACGGCCCAGGAGGGATGCCCAGTGCTTTGTCCAGACATACATATGGCTGTAAATGTAAGTTTTCTTCCAGGGGCTTTGCTGCTGTCCCGCATGGCAAATAGCGCAGTACTGTTTTGACCTTGGATACAAGTGCCTTATTTATGCGGTTTTAAAACTATCATTTCAATGGCATTAACACCATAGCCTGATCTTATGAAACAAAGGCACCGGCAAATGCAACAGACTGCAAAACAATGAAAATATGTGTCATTTACCGCCTCAATTTAGAGCAATTTATAAAACCCCCTTAATAATATGGCCTTTTATGGTGCTTTTTATGGGCTGTTTGAGTGGCAAAATGAGTCAGACCTCACGCTTATTCTATTTGTTTAAAAAAATTGATAAAAATCGCTGTTTTTTTATCAATTTACCCTTGATTTTACGTTATTTTTAAATGCCTTTTGATATAATCAGCGCGCTAAAAATTCAGTTAGAAAGAACAACCGTCACGAGGTATTTGTAAGTGCTGAAGAAAACCAAAATGGTTTGCACCATTGGCCCTAAGTCCGAAAATCGCGAAGTCATGGAAACCTTATTAAACGCTGGCATGAACGTCATGCGTTTAAACTTCTCCCACGGTGACTTCGAGGAACATGGTGGTCGTATCACCAATTTAGAGGCCATCATGAAGGATACCGGCAAGATCTTCGCCGTCCTTCTTGATACCCGTGGTCCTGAGATCCGTACCTGCTCCCTGGAAAATGGCCAGGACATCCAGCTGGTAACCGGTCAGAAGATTACCATCACCACCGACAGCTCCGTTGTAGGCAACCGTGAAATTATCAGCGTTACCTACCCAGATCTGGCCCGCGACCTCAACGAGGGCGACATCGTACTGCTCGACGACGGCTTAATTGCCTTAAAGGTTTTAAGCACCACTGATACTGAAGTATCCTGTGAGGTTTTAAACAATGGCCACCTGGGTGAGAAGAAGGGCGTTAACCTGCCTAACACCCACATCTCCATGCCATTCTTATCTGAGCACGACAAGAATGACCTGCTGTTCGGTATCAAGCGTGATGTTGACTACGTAGCCGCCTCCTTTACCCGTAACCGTCAGGACGTTATGGATATTCGTAACTTCCTCAACGAGAACGGCGGCCAGAAGATCAAGATTATTGCCAAGATCGAGAACCAGGAAGGCATCGATAACTTTGAGGACATCCTCAGCGTTGCTGACGCCATCATGGTTGCCCGTGGCGACCTTGGCGTAGAGATCCCTGCTCAGGAAGTTATCTTCCACCAGAAGCACATAATCAAGCGCTGCAACGAGATCGGCAAGCCAGTTATTACTGCTACCCAGATGCTGGACTCCATGATCAAGAACCCACGTCCTACCCGTGCAGAGGCCGGTGACGTTGCCAATGCAATTCTTGACGGTACCGACGCTGTAATGCTCTCCGGTGAGTCTGCCAAGGGCAAGTACCCATTAGAGGCTGTCTCCACCATGGCTACCATCTGCCGTCGTGCTGACCGTGAAGTTCATGCCGCTATTAATCCTCCACGCTACAAGTCCAAGCTTCCTAATGTAACCGACGCTGTAAGTCTGGCTGCTGTTGAGGCTGCTGAGACCCTGGGCACCCAGCTTATCGTAGTAGCCACCGAGAGCGGCTTTGCTCCACGTGCTATCCGCAAGTACTTCCCAACCTCTTTCATTCTGGCTCTGACCCCAAACATGAAGACAGCCCGTCAGCTCTGTCTGGTTCGTGGTGTTATTCCTACTGTTGTTGACCGTATCCAGTCTACTGACGAGTTCTTTGAGCTGGGCAAGAAGCTCGCCGTTGAAAGTGGTCTGGCCAAGAAGGGCGACAAGATCCTGATGGTGTCCGGTGCTCTGGTTCCTTCTGGCACCACCAACACCTTATCTGTTCACGAGATCTAATCCGTTTAGGAGAGCATTCTCCTGTAACTAATTGAATCTCAAAAAAAAGCCGGGCGAAATGCCCGGCTTTTTTTATATCTTAAAGTCAGAAGAGGCTAGCTGCTTATCACAAAATGCATAACTGCTTATGCAGTACGCCGCTTGTGAAATTCAAATCGCGTCATGTCAGGTTTTAGAACGCATTAACAAAAAAGGCTCCCTTGCGAGAGCCCATTTTCAAGCACTGAGTCTGTAATTATGACTCGTAAGCAAAGCCCTTACGGTTGCGCTCACGCTGAGCAGCATCGAACTCTTCGTGCTTCTTGGTGATGGCAATGTTCTGCTCATCCTGAATCTCTACTGGAATCTGATCCCATGCTTCCTTAATAGGAGTAATCAGCTTGATAACCTCATCAATTGGCTCAATAGAGTTGGTGGCATTAGCATCATTAAGACGAATCTTCATGTAGTCATAAAGACCGATGATACGGGCACCGAGCTCTTCATCGTAGCTTGGATCTACTGCACCCTGAAGACCGTTGATAATACCCATGGCCTTACTGATGAAGTCAGCCTTCTTGGCCAGATCTCCAGTCTCAATGTATCCCTTTGCCTGGCTCAGGCGCTCAATCAGACCTTCAAACAGCATCTGAGTAACACGGTAAGGGGTAGCAACGAGGAGTTCAGCTTCAAGCTTGGTACGATTGTAAGCCTTAAGGTTACGTCCGTAGGCCATGTAAATCTCCTTTAATATGAGGCAACGTATACTATGAGAACGCTTTATAAATCAGGTGCCGGCTCCTTTAGCCCGGTCCACTATATATTCTGCTGACAGACAGCAGCGGGCCCGGCAATCAGTCCTGAAAGCTGTATCTCATAGACTTGGAATTCTGTGTAATTTACTGCATGCCCCACACATAATATGGAGCTGATCAGATTTTTATCAGGACAATATAGCACAGTACTTTATAAGCAAGCACACAACCACGAATTTTTGTTGGCAGACCAACTATTTGACGGGAATTACCGTCAGGTACGTGATTATCATCTGTGCTGTGTATATAACGGCCCAAAAGCCAAAAGCTTAAACGTCGCGGGATAAATAAAGAGGCCTTATCACCAAAATGATAAGGCCTTCATTGTTGTTCACCCCCGGAAGAGAACTTCCGGAGAAATCCTGTTAAGGTAATTTTGCCTGTATCAGGCCATGGCATCGAACATTGCTCCACGCAGATTCTCATTCACATTGGCGGTCTCTACGCCCTTGGCCTTAATGGCAGGATCAACGACCATTTCATCATGAGCCAGTCTCTGCTCATACTCTCTGATGGCAGCTGCGATACGAAGGAATTCCTCAGACGGAATCTGACGAATAATCTCGTTGGATACGGAGTCAATTACATTGATAATGCGGGCATTCTCAAAGTCTTTGGCAGTATCAAAACGTAAGGCAAGCTTTCTCTGATTGAGAGCAGCGATTACTTCCTTGGCCTTTTCGTAAGACTCTTCGAGCTTACGCTCTTTTTCTGCCTCACGTGCGAGCTGACGCTCCTCACGCATGGCTGCAAGGTATGGATTCTCCTGAACAAGGGAAGCATCCTGAATGGAGGCATTTGAGGCAAATGAATCCTGCTGCCAGACATTCTTACGGCGAAGGTTGTAGGCAACAGTATGGTAAGCGCGATCCGAGGCAGAGACGCCTGACTCAACTGCAGATGAAGCTGATCTGAAGGCATTTAATAATGGGGAAGAACCCTTGCCCCTGATAACAACAGGATCTCTGACTGCTTTTACTACACTTGAAAAATCCATGGCTAGTCCTCTTTCCTACTGAGGGAACAGTACACTGATATCATTACAAGCAAAAGCCTGTGTGCTCAAGAATCAGTACCTGTCCTTCTTATCTTGCTAACGTCATTTGCTCTATGGCCTAACTGGTGCCATATGGCTAGTCGTTATATCTTCAGAAGGCTGTGACAAATCAGCGTACCAGGATGTAACAGGTGCCGCCATGAATTTTCCAGCCAGTCTGCTCAAGTTGGATGGAGTTAACTGAATTATGAGCTCGTCCTGAACTCCACGAACTTAGGGAAATGGAGAACAGGTGTTCAGAAAAGACCTGATGAATGGGGGTACAGCATACAGTTCACAACAGAGAATGAACTGAATGAGTGATCTCCCCAGTTTTGCGCCATGGAAAGTCGATATCAGAACTGGAACTTCGCAAGGACAGTCCAGCAGGCTCATTTCTCACCGCTGTCTTCAGTAAATCTGAAGGATAAAAAACCACTAAATGAGCGATCGAAAGGTCCACAACATTGCACAGGACACTTTTCTGATTACTACTACTTATAACGGTTTTTTAGCAGAATTATTGAAAAATATCTGCCTGAATATCTTTTTCTTACAACACAGATCACAAATTGTGATCTGCTGGCAGCTGTCAGACAAAGGCCCGTGAATCAGAAACATTTCACGAGGCCTATGCATACAGGCCTTCCACTACTGGTTCCAATTGTAGAACCATACACAGGACTAAATCAAACTTACTGATATGTCAGTAAGTGCTGACGCACAAAAATGCGCCAACGTTATTAAAATACACATCTATTTCACTGGATGTATGTGGCGAACAGTCAGTTGAAACAGATCAACAGCAACAAAGATGTCTCTTCAACGGCATATCTGCCGCGACTGCTTTTACCCGTAAAAATAAGGGCAAACCATCCCCTCGGGGGAGAAGGCTTAATACTGCACCTTAGATTCAAACTACACCACCAGGTGCAGTGAAGCACGCTAACCTTAATATCGGGTGTTCTTAAACCGTGTGATTTGTGCAATTGCACATTGCCACATTTGCTGGCCTTAAAGCTGATATATCAGCCCAAACAAGGCGCGCAGTGTCAGGAAGAAAATTGTGCCTTTGGGGGACAATTTATTGTCATGCTGTCGCATTTCCCTGCCACATATACATGTATAGGCAAGGACTGGACCAGGATCAGCAACACACCAGGAAAATTTGCACACCGGCTGAAATTTTTCTGCATTTTAGCCTATTCTCCCCATAATCAGCAGCTGCGCACCAAAAAATAAAGGCGAACCGAAGTTCGCCTTTACTTTAATTATGCTGAAATCTTTTTCAAATCGACAGCCTGACGCGGATGTTACCGGGTCACTGCACTCTTACATGAAGTCGAAGAGAGTTGCAGAGTGAACGATGTTGTAGGACTGCTGAGCAACCTGCAGAGCGTTCTGGGTAACGAGGAGGTCAGAAACAGCCTGGAAAGCATCAATTTCGCTTACGTTGGCATTGGCCTCAGTCTTGATGTCGTGTAAGGACTCATTGGACTTGATGATGTCATCAATGTTGGCACCACGGGCACCAACCAGACCACGGTAGGTATCTACCTGCTTCTTGGCGATGCTGATGTTCTCCTGCATCTTGACCAGCTGACGGGTTACCTCAGCCTTCTTGGTAGGATCCTGATCAAGAGGAGTATTCAGAGCAGCAATAACATCAGTCAGCTGATTAAGAATGTTGTCAGTCTTAGGGTCCTGAAGAGTTACATTGATGGTATCACCCTGAGCAGGAATCTGACCGCCTGGGATTTCAAACTCCATGCCCTGAACCTGGATCTTACCATCCTTAATTTCACCAGAGTCAATAACATTACCGGCCTGATCAGTAAGCTGGAACTTGTTATCAGCAAGTACCTCAATCTTTAAGGTGTTGTTACCATTTGCCTGTCCACCAGTACCGGAATCATAGTACTTGTCATACAGGGCATTGAACTGGTCATAATCACTGATAGATGCCTGGTAGCCAGGCTTAGGTTGACCATTATTAGTTGCTGTAAAAGCGAAGTCATTAGCGAGATTTACGTTCTCGAAAATGTTCAGACCACTGTCAGTTACCTGAACCTGTAAGGTAGGAGAAACGTTTACGTTCTTTGAAGAACCGTCAGCCTGGCAGATGTACTTGCCGTCAGAGGTAAGACGGAAAGTAGGGATAGCACTCTGAGCACCTGAGAAGATGTACTCGCCTTCGGCATTCTTGGTGTTCATGGTATTGAACAGCTGTGCCTGCATCTGCTTGATGTCTTCAGCCAGAGCTGCACGGGAACCATCATCGAGAGTGCCGTTAATGGCCTGAATCAGACGGGTCTGAATGCTGGACATGGTGTCATAGATCTGACCCAGAGCAGTTTCTTCCTGAGCCAGAGAGTCAGCAACAATCTTGGAGTTCAGACCGTACTGTTTGTAAGCAGCGATATCAGCCTGATACTTCATGCTGGCGGACATGCCACCAGGGTTTTCACCGGCAGTCTGGAACAGCTTACCAGTGTTGTAACGCTGAGAGGCCAGATCTACCTTGGAGTTTGCGGACTGTAAATAACCAAGATGGTTGTTATACTGCATTGCTGTTGAAACGCGCATGATAATCTCCTAATTAGATGGCGCTCATTAAGGCGTCAAAAATTGTCTGAGAGGCGTTAATAATTCTTGCACAGGCGCTGTAAGACTGCTGGAAGCGAATCAGGTTGGCAGCTTCCTCGTCGAGGTTTACACCTGCTGTTGAGGCGAACAGATTCTGGCTCTGTTCACACTTGGCCTTGGCAGCAGCCAGGTCAGTGGTAGCTGACATAACAGCAGAACCAATGTCTGCAGTCAGGTTAGCGTAGTCCTCAGTGAAAGAAACCTTGATGTTTTCGGCACCGTATACCAGATTTTCCTGCTTCAGTGCAGCCATGAGGTTACCGTTGGTGTTGTCATTCTCACCCTTGGTATTAATCTCAATATCAAAGCTGGCACCATTATCTACGGTACCGGTGAAGTTTACATCGTAATGAGGGAAGCCATCTGGTTTGCCAGGATTCCAAGTGGTATTGGCGAAAATATTCTTACCATTGCAATCTGCTGGTGCAGTACCGAGCTTGGTCATCTGACCGCCGTTTGCTGGCTTATGATAAACAACATATTCGAGCTGACCCTGGGCGTTCTTCTCCACCTGAATGAAGTTAGGAGCACCATCAGTAAATGCAGGCTTGCCTGTTGTTTGATCGATGTAAATACCAAATTCTTTATCTTGTGCTGAAGTACCGGTCTGAGTTACACCAACAAGGCTAGGGGTAGCATTGCCCTGATGGCCGTTGCCATTTACACGAATTGCAGAAGCAAATGCGAAGTCTTCTGGCTTGGTAATATTGCACTTGATATCAAATGCAGCATTAATGGTTGGCTGTGCAGTAAATCTGACATCAGCATTGGCCATATTTTGCTCGTTGGCGTTGAACTTAAGAGTAATGCCATGCCCATCAAGCTTAAGTACCAGATTACCTTGAGGATCCTGACTCTTCTGTACAGAAGCATCTGGAATAAGAGTTTCTTTACCGGAGGCATCAACAGTGTATACACGTGGCTCTTTCTGACCGGCACCATTATCCTCAAAGCGAACGAAGTAATCATCACTACGGATATCTGAACCTTCGCCTGGGTTGAAAGATACAGTCATGGCAAAGTTGCCATTTGTTGAGGTTCCCTTAACCTCAGGAATGGTCATCAGGTCCTTACCTGCTACATCACCGAGGGTAATACCGCCCTTGTTCTGGGTATTCATTGCATCGGCAAATGCCAGAGCATTCTGACCGAGCTCGCGCATGGCCTGACGCATCTCATCGGATGCAGCCAGCAGACCACCTAACTTGCCACCCCAGGCATCATGACCGAGGTCTACCTTGCTCTTGGATGGAGTCTCAAAAATCAGGCTGATTTCACGGCGGGTCTGGTCACCAGTCTTCTGGTTAACTGCCAGAGTACCGTAGGTATCACCATTAACAAGCAGCTGGCCATTGCCAAGGTACAGGCTCCAGGAACCATCACTCTCAGTAGTTACGTTTACGTCTACGAACTCGGAGAGCTGGTTGACCATCTGGTCACGCTTGTCCAGCAGCTGAAGACCTACATCGCTCTTGGTAACGCTCTGACCAAGATTGCGGATGCTACGGTTTACTTCGTACAGACCCTTAACGAGATCGTTGATGTTGGAAGCGGCATCATCAATCTTGTTGTTGATGTCGGTCAGCTCATTCTTGATGTTGTAGTTAAGAGTGTTGTAGCGGTCAGTTAAAGTCTGGAACTGAGACAGCAGCTCTTGACGGCCGGCCAGAGAGCTGGTGCTCTGAGCAGCCTTTTCCATGGAAGCGAACAGAGAATCAAGCTTGTGGGTGATGGAAGTATCCTTGCTGGATAAAAGCTTGTCTACAGTGCCCAGACCAGAGGAGTAGGCGTCGTAGAAACCGACGTTACCCTGGTCACGGAACATCTCACGCTGAACGTACTTGTCGTAAAGTCTGCGAGTTACAGTGCTGCCTACACCCCACTCAATGGCGCTGGTATAAACAACTGTTTCCTGGCGGGTATAGCCCTCAGTATTAACATTGGTGATGTTATTAGAGGTGGTGCCTAAAAGCTTCTGGTTGGTAAGAACACCAAACTTACCGGTCTGTAACAAATCGAGCATAACCTTACTTCCTACAACTTAGCGTCTGTTCACGCTGCTGAAATTTTCTCTTCGATAATCTCTATGCTATTTGTATGCCATAAATGCGATCTGGCGTGAAATGTTCTTCAGCTTGGCCGCATAATCAGGGTCGGTAGCATAACCGGCGTTCTGGATTTCATCGAAATAGGTGTCCGGATCGAAGCTCTTTCCAGCAGCCTTGGAGTAACGCTCATTGCCGGTAATCAGCGATACATAATCTTTCATGCTTTCGAGCACAGATGGATATGCTCTGAAGCGGGAATTTCTGGTAACCATGGCACCATTTTCAAACTCAGGAGAATCGAGATTCTCTGTCATACCGGTCCATGACTTGCCGGCCTTGATGCCGTAGTAGTTGTTACCCTTTGGAACATGTTTACCCCAGCCGGTTTCCAGTGCAGCCTGTGCTACCAGTACCAGTGGATTCATGCCCAGACCTTCAACAGCCTTGACTGCGTATGGCATCATCTTGTCCACAAAGTCCTCTGGGGAGTCGAATTTGCGCATCTCGCTTGCGTCAGGCAGTGAGGCATAAAGTTCGTTCAGGCTGCTGATGGTGGCTGCGCCTTTCTTGTTTACGGCGTCATCAAGCAGCTTGGATGGGCGCTGTCTCTGAAGCACGGCAACAATATTGTCGTTCTTAGACAGCTCAAAGAATTTAGGGGAACCGCCATTGAGCTCACCTGCCTTACCTGTAGATGCAGCAGCCTCTGGGTCATAAGGACGTCCCTCGAGCTCGGCCATCAAGGCCTTGCCTTCGTCACCCAGGGTGCGGGCAAACTGCTTGGTGATGAGATAGGAGATGGAGCTCTTGCTGATAGAGCCAATGCCGGTGCTGTTGCCCTGTACCATGGAGCCAACCTGCTGCTGAGCCAGCATGTCATCAAAGAAGCCTGAGTACTTACTCTTTAATGGAGAGTCTGGATTCAGGGCATCATTGGTTGAACGCATGCCGTCTACCCAGTACTGCATTAACAGGGACTCAAACTGCTGAGCAGCCATATACAGTGCCTGGGCCTTTTCCTTATTGGAGCCATTGCCCAGGGCTCGCAGCTTGTCCAGACCTCGGGTATCAGCCAGTAAGCCAAGATCGGACTTAGCCTTTTGCATATGTTGTGAAGTTAAATCCATAACAGCACCTACAAAACAGCGGTAGATCCAGCGCCACCCTGCTCATGCGGTCATCCCGACCAGCAAGCTGTATAGAGGGCAGCTCCCTAAACTTCAGTCAGATCCTTCTGACCAAGTTCAGTTAAACCTGTAAAAGCCTTGCTGGCTGCGGCAAAAACTGGAGAACCTGCAGCTCTGCAGTCGTGACGAATGCGCGCCAAATTAGTGACTGCACCAATGGCTTTTTTATGCCTTGGTGCAAGCCCCATGCCACGCACCTTAAACCGCATATACATCAGCTTCATAAGCACTTTTTCTTACTTCTGACACTCCCTTTCACCCCTCGTCGATCTCCTGCCATCCACCTCATTTTTCGCCTGGCCAGACCCGGCTGTTCCCGGCAATTGTCAGATCAAACTTGCCCAACAAACCAACACCAAAGTCAACCTGGCAATACCCGGCAACCAGGGTATTAACTCCATGATTTTTTCATTGACCAGTACCTTGATTAATCACGATTTGATCCTGGAGCGACCCGGCTCATGCAGCAAAACCAAAACAGTTACTCACACATACAGCTATGCACGAATGTATTTAGACGAGGCGTCTCTCATCACTTGAGCTTTTTGACCGTTGTCCCAGGTATGCGCAGCTCTCTGATATGTAGAAGAAACAATACGCTATCGATTAAGGAAAGATTGAAGTAGCAAGACAGTAGAGCAAATGTAAAGTGAAGCAGGTTAGTAGTACTGCTCTGACAGAGGTCACTATGACGAAAGGACATGGACACAAAGTGAGCTTCTACTGTGCATATGTAGTCGCTGATCTTTCTGCTCAGTGGTGTTGATGCACTGAAGTGATCAGGAACAGGGCTGGAATGGGGGTGTTAACGCATGGTAGTGAAGCGCTGTTTTGCGATTTGTAGAGTGTCTCTGGCTGGCTTTTTGTGGCAGAGGAGTGGGTGGTGTCAAGATATGTGGCCGGGGTGGCAATGCATGGTAAAAACTGTGTCAGATGGCATGTTTATTCCGTTTATGCCATGGTGGCAGGATGGTACTTTTGGTTAGCTGTATGCAGGGATTTATGCCACTTTTCGGGACTTTTTGCTTGCCGCAGGTTGCCGCTTCAAGGTAAGTCTTTTCTCGTTTTATGAGCTATATACAATCTGTTGATCCACAGAGGTGCATTATTCAGTGTGTTTGTAAACTGGCTTATTTGCACATAAATAAAGCGTTTTGTGATCTGTGTCGCATGTATTTTTGTTCAATCGTGGTGCCTGTTTGAGCAATGCTTAATATAACTATGAGGCCTTGCCAGCTTTGTTCCTAGATATACAATTTGCTGACACTGCAAGGTCACAAATGCGATAGTTACGGTGTAAATGACTTTATTTACGTGTCGAAAGCATGACTGCAACTAGATAAACACAGTGCCCGTTATGGTCTTTGCCAAACATTATATTTTTTGACAGTCCGTCAAAAAATTGCCTAATCTGGCTAAAAAAGGCGTATCATTAGCACTGGAAAAATACACAGCGCTTTTGGGCTGCATGCTGCATTGCAGCACCATGCAGGACCTTAACTGAGCCTTAATGATTTACAAGACCTTTAAGGAATTACCTGCACTTTACTGTGCCTGAAAATGCTGTTTCTGACGTACTGTCAGAATGTACTGACTCTTTCAGGTAATGCCCTGATGTTCAGACATATTCCATCAGATGCCAACTTGTCCTTGCCAGGAAGTGCACGCAGTTCCCAGTATTCATGCAGACCTCTGTTCAGGATGCATATGATTTTGATTACTTAAACTGCATGGGCTCACAGCCCGCCTGACATAAGGAGAAAGCCGGCCCGTGCCCACAGGCACGCAAGCGCCATGTCATCCTGACTGTACTGTCCTGCTCCGACCATGACATAAGGAGCCCCGCAAGGGGTACTGCTGTCACGTCTGCAGGCCCTGCCAGTTAATGTCCTGTCGCTTATCTGCCGCTTTTCATGCTCTGTATCCAATGCCCGCACCGGTCCTCCTAAGTTCGGCCAGGTGAATGAGGGCGAAACTCAACTGTTTTTAATAATCACTCCGATGGGTCTTTGCCAGGCACAGCCAGGTAGAACAAGGAGTGTATAGCTTTTTGAGTTTTGCAGGGCTCACTATGCCTGCATAAACACGTACCCAGCAGAGAAAGTCGGCATTCTGCCAGAACACTTTCTGAATCGGCACGATTCAGTCAGCATGTTCTTCGGTATATCAATGCGCTTACTAACACGCTGAATTTCAGCACTCTAATACTTGGCTTACAGGCCGGTTAACCCATGTCCCGCATTAGCTCACGGCAAATCGGGCATAACCACTCTCTCTTCACGGGTTAATCTGACCATTATTAAGGCGGGATTATGCAGTTTTCTGGAAACGTTCTGGTCATTGAGCACGATCAAGACAAACGCCAGGCCCTTGAAACCATCTTTACCTTCCTGGGTGCGGCTACACAGACAGGCGAGGTAGAGGATTGTCTTTCCTATCTTGACTCCTCTTCCGATCAGATTGATGCCTGTATCCTCGGAGACCTTGAGGGCAAGGACACTATTGCCAAGGTTCTTCCAAAGTACCCTCGTACTGCATTCATTATCTGCGACGACGAGTTCATTCCTTCCGGTAAGGAGGATGCCAACTACATTGGCCGTCTGTCCAAGGAACCTGCCTACGACGAGCTGGTACAGCTGCTCCACTACAGTCAGTCTTTCAAGACCATGAGCCGCCTGTCTGGCCGCTCTGACGGCAAGCGTGGCGCTCTTATCAAGCGTCTCGTAGGCCGTGGCGATGCCATCTGTCTGGTACGCCGTCTGATTGAGCAGGTAGCACCTACTGATGCCAACGTACTGATCCTTGGTGAGTCCGGTACTGGTAAGGAAGTGGTTGCCCGCGCCATTCACGATCTCTCCAACCGTTCCAAGAAGCCATTCGTACCTGTTAACTGCGGCGCCATTCCAGGCGAACTGCTCGAGTCCGAACTGTTCGGTCACGAAAAGGGTGCGTTTACCGGCGCTTTTGCCTCCCGTGAAGGCCGTTTTGAGCTTGCTGAGGGCGGTACCCTGTTCCTGGACGAAATTGGCGACATGCCATTCCAGATGCAGGTAAAACTGCTGCGTGTTCTTCAGGAGCGCAAGTTCACTCGCGTAGGTTCCAACAAGCTTATCAACGCCAATGTGCGTGTGATTGCTGCTACCCACCAGAATCTTGAGACCATGGTGGCCGAGAACCGTTTCCGTGAGGACCTATTCTACCGTCTCAACGTATTCCCAATCGAGACTCCTCCATTACGTGAGCGCTCTGACGACATCCCTATCCTGATTCAGGAACTGGTAAACCGTCATGGCAAGGATCAGCACACCACTATCCGCTTTACCCAGCGTGCCATGCTGACCCTGATGCAAAACGAGTGGAAGGGTAACGTACGTGAGCTTTCCAACCTTGTTGAGCGACTGCTTATTCTCCACCCTAACGAGGTAGTCGATACCTCTGATCTGCCAGCCAAATACCGTGGTGATGCTACTCCGGATGATCCGCTTGCAGAGCGCGAGGCACTGCTCGAAGCCTTCACCA
Organism: Anaerobiospirillum sp. NML120511; assembly: GCF_023050955.1. Classification (NCBI taxonomy): domain Bacteria; kingdom Pseudomonadati; phylum Pseudomonadota; class Gammaproteobacteria; order Aeromonadales; family Succinivibrionaceae; genus Anaerobiospirillum; species Anaerobiospirillum sp. NML120511. The sequence continues at coordinate 67,828 of NZ_JALKIK010000019.1, read as the reverse complement.
CTACTGAAGACTTTGAGACTGTGGACGAAAACTTCGATATGGACTTTGACGAGACTCTGGTATCAGGCGATCCTGATGCTTTTGGTAATAACCAGAGCCGTCAGAAGCGCGCCGAGCTGCCTGATCTGCCTGTTATCCGTGATGAGGACGACATGGCACAGGCCTTTATCCCACGTCTGAGCTCCGAAGGCGTCAACCTCAAGAATATGATTACTGAGATTGAGATCTCCATGATTAAGCAGGCTCTTGAGCAGACCAACAGCGTAGTTGCCAAGGCTGCTGAAACCCTGGGTCTGCGCCGTACCACTCTCATCGAAAAGATGAAGAAATACGGACTGACAGCTCAGTAACTCAAGCCTTTTTCAGCCCCACCTCTTCTGGCGGGGCTTTTCCATTATTTCCGCACTGTTACACACCATCAGTTTTCAGCCCGGCTTGCCATTACATGGCATGGCCATGGCGTGCCTTGCTATGCCGCTCCTGGCCTTGCCAGGCCTTGTCCTGCACAGCAGCTCGTGCAGCCAGCTATGCAGTAATGCGCGCAGGCACTCACTGTCATGTCATTTCATGACAGGTCAGCGATCTTACTGAGCTGCGCAGGGCATGATGTGCGCGAACGCGGGCAAGTACGACCGGTACGTGCATTTTGCCTATGGTCAGCAAAGAAACGGCCGGCAAAGTGTCAAGCAGGCCCAGTACGGCTGAAAAATGATTAAAGTGCTGCGATAATACGTCCGTGGCAGACCGTATAAGATCAGCCCTGAACTGCAGTACTTCATACAGCCAGACCAGGACCTGGACACACCTGGTCATTCCCAGTGCCACTTAGGCACTTATCAGGTCGTCAAGGACTGTAACCTGATTATTTCAGGACTGCTTCCTGACTGCTTCACAGCACTTGCCATTGCAGTTGCCATGGCTGGTGCCTGATAACAGGCCAGGGTAGCATGTTGCGTGTACCCAGTAGCTGAAATGACAGCACACCAGATTTTTTCTATTTTTGTCCCAGGGCTAAAGCAAGCTGCTGACCGTACGTTCTTTATGGACAGGCCGGCATGATTAAGCCTATTGATGCCAGATGACGGCTGCTCAGGGCTTCCCTGTGCCTGCAGGCATAACTTTCAGGTAGAAGAACGATGTTAGACATTGAATCCAAGATTACTGAGTTTCTCAGAGACAAGACCATTTTAGTTACCGGCGGTACCGGTTCTTTCGGCAAGAAGTTTATCAAGACTGTTCTCGACCGCTACCCTGTAAAGAAAGTGATCGTTTACTCACGTGATGAGCTCAAGCAGTTTGAAATGCAGCAGACCTTCAAGGATGAGTCCCGTCTGCGTTTCTTCATCGGTGATGTACGTGACAAGGAGCGTCTGTACCTTGCATTCAATGGCGTAGACATTGTTATTCACGCCGCTGCCATCAAGCAGGTTCCAGCTGCCGAATACAATCCAATGGAATGTATTAAGACCAACATCAACGGCGCTGAGAACATCATCGAAGCTGCTCTGTACACCCGTGTACAGCGCGTTATTGCCCTGTCTACTGACAAGGCTGCCAACCCTATCAATCTCTATGGCGCTACCAAGCTGTGCTCTGACAAGATTTTCGTAGCTGGCAACAACATGGTAGGCGACCGTGACCTGCGCTTTGCCGTAGTACGTTACGGTAACGTAGCCGGTTCCCGTGGCTCCGTAGTTCCTTTCTTCAGAAGCCTCATCGCCAATGGCGCTACTGAGCTGCCTATTACCGATGCTGAGATGACCCGTTTCTGGATTACCCTGGAGCAGGGTGTACAGTTCGTGCTGACCAACCTGGTTCGCATGCACGGTGGTGAAGTATTCGTTCCTAAGATCCCATCCATCCGTATTGTGGATCTGGCTACTGCCATGGCTCCAAATCTTCCTCAGAAGATCATTGGTATCCGTCCTGGTGAGAAGATTCACGAGGTTATGTGCCCACGTGATGACTACCAGCACACTGTTGAGTTCGACAACTTCTTCATCATCAAGCCATCTATTATTTTCTCCAACCTGAAGAAGAACGACTTTTCTGTCACCGCACTGGGTGAGCAGGGTAAGGAAGTTTCTCAGTACTTTGAGTACAACTCTCACAATAACCCACACTATCTGACTATTGATGAGCTGATTGAGCTCAACAAGCATGTCTGATTTTAGCTTTTAGCTACTAACGGGGTCAGCGCTGGTCGTTGACCCCTTTGTTTTTTTTGAGGCAGGTAAAAACCCGCATTTTCAGCGTCCGATGCCATCGCTCCAGGGCCCCAGGGCCTGTGGTTCAGGGGCAGGCAGACCAGCCATGGATGCTGCCCTGGTGGCCAGCATGTTCCAGGACAACATGAGCCTGGACGGCATGAACGCCTTGCCATATGCTGGTATCTGCCGTGTCAAAAGGCAGAGCTGCGGGGCTGTGGGGCAAATTACTTGTCATGCAGGCTCAAGTAGCCTGCCATCTGCCCGTTAATTAAACAGGACCACAGTGCGCCTGAAATGAGCATATGCCTGTTACTGCATATGACATATTCCTGCTGCGCAAGAGCCCTGAGGCTCGTGTCCTGACAGTATTGTTCCATGGCATACTGATGCGCCCAGGCATTCAGACGATCAGGGTCACTCATATGACCTACGGTCATTCAGACAGTACCAGGCATACTGATGCCATGGTCACTCAAATGCCCAGGTCACTCATATGCCCCACGGTCATTCAGGCAGTGACAGGCATACTGATGCCATGGTCATTCAAATGCCCAGGTCACTCATATGCCCCACGGTCATTCAGGCAGTGACAGGCATACTGATGCCATGGTCATTCAAATGCCCAGGTCACTCATATGCCCCACGGTCATTCAGACATTGCCTGGCACTCAGATGCTGCCGGGCATGCTGATGACAAAGGTGCATACTGAGCACAGGCAGGCCCTTTGAGCGCCTGCGGCACATCACAGGACATAAGGTCATATCTGTTTTTAAGGATGTAATGCATGATTCCATACAGCACCCAGTGTATTGATGAAGAGGATATCAGAGCCGTTGAGCAGGTGCTGCGCTCTGACTTTTTAACCTGCGGCCCACGTGTTGCCGAGTTTGAAGACTGCCTGTGCAGCTATACTGAGGCCAATTTTGCCATTGCCACCTCCAATGCTACTGCAGCTCTTCACCTGTGCATGATGGCCATGGATGTAGGTGCTGACGATGAAGTATGGGTAAGTGCCATCAGCTTTGTTGCCTCTGCCAACTGCGCCCGCTACTGCGGTGCCACAGTGCGCTTTATTGATGTCGATGCCCACACTGGCAATCTGGACGTCAACTGCCTTGAGTCCATGCTCATTGATGCCCGCAAGAACAACAAAAAGCTGCCAAAGGCTGTGGTTGCTGTGCATCTGTCCGGCCGTCCATGTGACATGGCTGCCCTGGGCAGACTGCGTGATGAATACGGCTTCTTCCTGGTTGAAGATGCTTCACATGCTCTTGGTGCCACCTACGAAGGCGTTCAGACAGGCAAGACCGTCTACTCTGACGTAGCTGTATTCTCCTTCCATCCGGTCAAGATCATCACCACAGCCGAAGGTGGTGCCTGCCTTACCGATAATGAAAAGCTGGCCTCCCGCATTCGCCTGCTGCACTCCCACGGCATTACTCATGACACCGCTCTGATGACCTGGCGTGACATGCCAGCCTGGTATTACGAGCAGATTGATCTGGGCTACAACTACCGTATGTCCGACCTGCAGGCTGCCTTGGGCATCTCCCAGATGAGCCGTCTTGACTCCTTTATTTCCCGCCGCCGACAGCTGGCCCGTGACTATGTGGATATTCTCGATCAGAGCATCATCAGGCTTCCTGCAGCTGACAAGGAAGGCTTTGAGAGCTCCTGGCATCTGTACCAGATCCAGGTGGAGCACCGTGACCATATCTACAACACCTTAAGACAGAAGGGTGTAGGTGCTCAGATTCACTATATCCCTATCTACCGTCACCCTTACTATCAGAAGCAGCCTTACAACCAGCATCTTGAGGGTGCCGAATTCTTCTACAGTCACACTCTGACCATTCCGCTTCATCCAAAGATCAACCGCGTTGATCAGTCCATGGTGGCATCCATCATTGCCTCAGCCCTGGACAAGATTTCCGTCTGACCTTAAAAGTCAGCACCCCCGTCTGTCAGCAGCAGCCCTGTATGTCCGCGCCATCCCCTGCGGCACAGACAGAGCCATGTAACGCCGTGGCAGGGCCATGGCGGTACCAGGCTCAGGCGATACCTGCCAGGCTCAGGCGGCTCCAGACTCTGGCGGTACAGGCTCCTGGCCTGTTTACGATTAACTGTTTTGTCAAAGGAGGAGGCCTGCCTTTATGACAATGGGTCATTACCGGCAGGCCTTAAACATTATGAGTCTTTCCAATCTCTGTGTGATTCCCGCCCGTGGCGGCTCCAAGCGCATTCCTCACAAGAACATCAAGGATTTCGGTGGTCGTCCCCTGATTGCCTACTCCATTGAAAATGCTCTCAAGTCAGGAATTTTTACTGACGTCATCGTTTCTACTGATGACCAGGAGATTGCTGATATTGCAAAGCAGTGCGGCGCTGAAGTTCCTTTTATGCGCGATGCTGTACTGTCAAATGACTTTACCGGCACCGGCCCTGTTGCTGCTGATGCAGTCAGGAGGCTTAAGGAAATGGGGCGCGAATACGACGCCGTATGTACCCTTTATGCTACTGCTCCGCTGCTGACCGACACTCATCTTAAAAAGGCCTATGAGCTTTTTGTCAGCCAGAATGCTGACTACATGTTCTCAGGCTGTGAGATGCCTTTCCCATTCCAGCGCAGCTTCTACTTAAAGCAGGATCAGACTCCGGTACCGGTAATGCCTGAGTGTATTCCTATGCGCTCTCAGGATCTGCCAAAGGCCTATCAGGATGCAGGTCAGTTCTACTTCAAGTCCATGCGCTACACCATATGGGAAGGCATGAGCGACAAGGAGCGTGCCTCCTCTCCAAAGCCGGACTTCATCGAAAAAATGTACCTCATGCCACGCTACCGTGTCATCGACATCGATACCCCGGAAGACTGGGAATACGCCCTGGTGCTGGCAAACGCCATCCAGACCCTCAAGATGGACTGATACTTTACAAAACAGTTCCATAACCAGGCACATCTGGCCCACCAGGCAATCAGGGAGCGCAGCCCATATCTGCGCCCCAGGTTTGCCCGCAATGACATGCAAGGCCTTGCCTGGCAAAGCCACGCTACGCAAGGCTGTGCACGGCCAGGCCTGGCGCAGTGCTGCACATATGCTGCAGCACTGCTATTTTGATCCTGGCGCCCCCTGGCCGATCCTGGCATTACCCAGGCTCAGGCATGTGTCCTGTATTTTTTGGCACAATCTTGATTTGCTGTAAGTATTCTGGGCATACCTGGCCGCACAGCGCAGGTATCTGGCAGCGCCCGCGCACAGCACCAGCCATCTCGCAGTCACAGGTGCTTACCGTGCGTGCTGCAGGCACGGCTGCGCACTGAATGCTGAATGCTGCATCGCCCTGCTGCAGCTGGCAGGCGCCAGCCTGAGCTTTAGAGTTCCTCATTTACCTGCCTGCCCTGCCTTAACTCATCACCAAGGACTTTTTATGAACAGACAGTCTCTGCCCCACATAGGCGTTATCGTACGAGCCAACAGAGGCATTGGTACCGGACATCTGATGAGAGTCAAATGCGTTCTGCCACGCCTTGCAGAGCATGCTTTTCTGGAGCTGTTTGTTTATGCCTTTGATGAGGCTCTGCGCCCTATGTGCTCAGAGTACGATGCTGTCCATGTCTTTGATACCAGAGATGATGTCCTCGAGCACCTCAGGGCACTGGCCCATGATGACAGCGCCCGCACCGCCGCCAGTACGGCGGCAGCGGATGAAGCAGCGGCAGCTGGTACTGCAGCTGCAGTCGGCACAGCTGCGGCTGATGCTGAGGGCCAGCGGCTTCCTGATGTGTTAATCATTGATGACTATGCAATTGATGAGGCCTTTGAGTCTGAGCTTTATGACCATACCCGCATCTTTGTCATTGATGATCTCTGTGACCGCCGTCATCGCTGTCACATGCTGCTCGATCAGACCCTGATTACCCGTGAAGAAGGCTATGCAAAGCTGTGCAATGAGGACTGTCAGCTGTTGCTGGGCTCACGCTACTCCTTTACTGCCGATCATTTCTATCCTCAGAACTACCCTCTTGATTACCGCAGCACCTGTACCTGTGGTGCCCACCACTTTCCTCTCAGTGGCAGGGCTCTGTGGGGCAAGAGCAAGGAGCAGCTGATCTCCATGCCCGCCTCCTGTCTGTGTCAGGACGGACAGACTCAGGGCCTGCCACGCGTCTTTGTCAGCTTTGGCGGAGCTGACCCTGTAAGTGCCTGTCTTAATGTCTGCCGCAGCGTTATAGCTGAGGGCCTGCACCGCTCCTACAGCTTTACTGTACTCGCAGGCGCTGCCAATAAGGATTACCAGCAGCTGCTGGCTCTGGCTGCGGCTCTTCCACCTGACGAGAAGCGCAATCTGCTTATAATCCATCACTGCAATGATGTGGCTGACCTGCTCTTTCGTCATGACCTGGCACTGGGTGCTTATGGCGGCATGTTCCGTGAGCGCATTGCTGCTGCCCTGCCTACAGCCGGAGTGGAGATTGCTGACAATCAGGAAGGCGCCGCCTTTATCGTTAGCAAATTTGAGCTTGGTGTCAGCCTGACCATGGAGCAGCTCAAAGATGGCAAGGCCATCAGAGCCGCCCTTGATGACCTCATGGAAAACTCCTCCACCTACAGCCGCAACTGTCTCAAGGTCTACGACGGCGAAGGGCTCAACCGCATTGCCGCAGCCCTGCTCTCCCTGCTGCCCTGCTGCGCATAGCGCCGCCGTGCTGCGCAGGCCCTGCCCAGGGCCATTGCCATGGCCCATGGCCAGGGCCTCGCTACAGACGCTCCACAAAACAAAGGCCCGCATCGCCCTGAAATTCTCCAGGGTTAAGATGCGGGCCTTTGTATTTGCTGTGGGTGCGACGGCGCACCTTCCCTCATTCAATGCTGCAGTCAGCATGCTGAATGCTTAAGCATAATGCTGAGGGCTGAATGCTGCAGGCAGTATACAGACTAATGCAGCTGGCCTCTTATGGCCAGACAGCCTCCACAGGCAGCTGCCAGTTAACAGGCTGTTTGCCCCACTGCATCAGATATTCATTGGCCTTTGAGAAGTGACGGCAGCCAAAGAAGCCATTGTAGGCAGACAGCGGACTTGGGTGCACAGCCTCCAGAACCAGATTACGGCTGCGGTCTACTACCTTGCACTTGTTACGTGCCTTGGAGCCCCAGAGCATGTAAACAATATGCTCGCTGTTAGCGTTGATCTGCTCGATTACCTTTGAGGTAAATTCCTCCCAGCCACGCTTTTCATGAGACTGAGGACGCCCCTGCTCTACAGTGAGGATGTTGTTGAGCAGCAATACGCCCTGACTTGCCCATGAGCTCAGACAGCCATGAGGCGGTGCCACAAATCCCGGGATATCAGTGGTCAGCTCCTTGTACATGTTGGCAAGTGACGGAGGCACTTTGACTCCCGGCTTTACTGAAAAGGAAAGTCCGTGAGCCTGACCAGGTCCATGATAAGGATCCTGACCGATGATAACCACCTTGAGATCACTGAAGCTGGTCAGACGGAAAGCCGTGAAGATTTCATTACGTGGCGGATAGCAGACATGGCCTGCAGCAACATCAGCATCATAGGCCGCCATGGCATTTTTAAAATAATCACTCTCCTTGAGCGGCCCCAGCAGTTCATGCCATGTAAGCTCCATTGACCTTTCCTCCTAAAACCCCTGACAAAACAGCCCTTCAATTTTCCGGCCTTACACCGGCCTGTTCAAAACTATATCACAGCCACCAGGCACTTACTCCCCCAGCGCCGCCCCAGCTGCACACCATTAACTGCATACCAGTAACTGCCCTCCAGCGCCTGCCTCCCAATGACAGCATCCCCTGCCACCTTTGCATGCTCTGCAGACCTGGTATGCATGGCGCTGCGGTCGCAGCAGCGGCTGCTGGTTAAGGCTGCGTTACACGGCTGCCGGATGCTGCCGGCGGATGCGACTGCCGGATGCGGCAGGGCGTGATCCTGCCAGGACTGTCCAAAAATGCAAAAGCCCTCTGCATTACAGAAGTTCTGCAATAGACAGAGGGCTTTTGTTATACCCGCCAGAGACAGCCGCCCTGGCGCGTAAGCGCCAGGCGGTTGAGAGCTGCTTATGACGCACACTCATGGCCATACAGGCTGAGGTATTGATGGCTTTGACTGATGTTAAGCCTTTGGACGCTGACGGACGTGGAAAGCAAAGCCGCCGATCTCTTCTTTCATGTAGGCAGTGATGAGGTTGCCTGCCTTGTCGTAGAACATCTTCTCTTCGTCAAACTCTACGCCCTTGCGCTTTAACATGGCCATGGCACGTGGCAGGTCACGGGTATCCACACAGATGTGGCCGTTGGTACCGACAAATGGAATCTTCATGACCTCAACCAGATTGCCGCTGAAGTAGGCAATTGGGGTCTCACGCTTGTCGCTCTCAAAGAGCTCGGCAATACGGTCAGTTACATTGCTGGCATTTTCCTGAGTGCCGGCATTGATACCTACGTGACCTACGGTGAAGTCATAAACCTTGTTGACTATCTCTTCACAGACACGGGTTACACCTTCCCAGTCCTTTGCCTTTACCATCTCAGGTGGTGGAACGAAGCTGCCGCCTACGGCTGCTACATTAGGCAGGTCGAGGTACTCGTGCATGTTGCTGATATCAACACCACCAGTAGGCACAAACTTGATACCGGCAAATGGACCTGCCAGAGCCTTGAGAGTCTTAACACCGCCATAGGCAGCAGCAGGGAAGAACTTGACTACCTTGAGGCCGTGATTCATGGCCTGCTCAATGTCAGATGGAACTACAGTACCTGGGCATACAGGCATGTTGTTCTTAACGCACCAGTCGACAACTTCCTCGTTGTAGCCTGGGGTGATGACGAACCTGCCACCGTTTTCCTTAGTCTGACGGGCCTGTTCAACAGTGTGTACAGTGCCGGCACCAACAATAATCTCAGGAACTTCCTGGGCCATACGTTTGATGGATTCGGCACCAGCTTCGGTACGGAAAGTTACCTCAGCGACAGGAATACCACCCTTAACCAGAGCACGGGCTAAAGGAACGGCATCAGCCGGATCATCAAGAGTTACAAGAGGGACAATACCAAGCTCGGCAATGCGCTCAAAAATGTCTGACATAAGAAATCCTCTGAAAACTAAATCCTGCCAGCCCTCAGGTGTCTGCTTCACTTATGGTAAAGCTATATGGCAGGCTGGTGCTAAATCTCTGGAACTACTGCCTGTGAGGCCGGTACCTTACTGGTCATAAGCATGCCGACAGCGGCACAGCTGTGACAACATCCTTATGCCATAAATGACACGCCCTGCAATGCAGTGCCGCTCTCCGCTTCTCCAGGCAGAGCAGCTCACGGCTGCGCTATGCGGCGCAATAATGCAGAGCAAGGCAGCACAATACAGCCAAATACAGCGCAACTTAATGACACAACATGCCATGGTCACCCTGTGCCTGCTCATACAAAGACAGTATCCTGGCAGCAATGCTGCCTGCGCTCCGGGCAGTTGCAGTCCTGTAAATGGACTGATCTGCTGCAAATGTGTGTCTGTGCCTATGGTGCACTGATGCGGCAGCTGGATTATGTTAGCACAGCAACAAAGCCTTACCGCAATCAATGTTACCGGTAACGTTTTGCCTATTTTAAGCAAAAACGCCCCTCATGACACCCCGGCACCGAAAATTTGTGATGCCCGCATCAAATTGAGCATTAACACAGCCCATGCCCACCAGGCAGCCCATCTCCCCTGCTAGAGCAGCCCCGGACAAAAGGCCAGCTCCCTGTCCTCACTGCAGACTAAAGTCAGGCACCATCCCAGCACATCAGAGTGCCAATTGCGTGCATAAGTACTGGCCGTGCACTCAGCCTCAGGCGCTTTAAGCTATCTCTGGGCAGCCCCAGGCAGCGGCGCATATGGCTGATAGCGCTGGCCTTTACAGACCATGCCAGACATCCCGGCACTGGCCATACGTTCGTCAGCCATAAGCAATGATACCCTCCATGATGAGCCGCCTGAATACGTCCAGTCAGTTCTCAGCATGGAGGAGCTATGTCTCATTCGCCCCTGCACCAGCTGCCTTAAAGCGGCTCTTCTGCATGCCTGTCCTTACTCAGGGCATCGCCCTTACCGGTCATGGGACCACCGGTTACGCATCAAGGTCCCACACTCACGGCGCAGACTGCCAGGCAATAACGTTGTGCCTCAGGGTACTGGCCACTTGCCTGCTCATCAGCATTAGGCTGATGCCATGACCAGTGGACAGTATGGCTCATGCAGGCAACTCTGACTGGCTTGACATGCCAGGGAGGCAGGGAGGGACATGCCAGAGAAGCATAGCGGGACGTGCCAGGGAGGCTGGGAGGGCCGTGCCTTGTGTGGCTGTGCCTGATTGTGCTGATATCAGATGAGCTGGGGCAGAGAAGCCTCGGGAGTATGCTTTATAAAATCGTCGAGCTCTGATTGTGTTGGCAGGCCCTCATTGTCACCTCGGAAGGTACACTGACGGGCTCCAATGGCACAGCCAACGCGGGCCGCCTCATAGAGGTCGGCGCCTGATATCAGGGCTGAGATCACGCCGCAGGCAAAGCCGTCACCGGCACCTACGGTATCGACTACCTTATCAACCACAAAGCCGCTGACCGCGCGAGGTGTACCTCCTGCCGGGGCCACAATGGCGCCTTCGCTGCCAAGCTTGAGGCAGACATCGCAGGACATGCTGTTGAAGAATGAACAAACTTTCAGCGGAGAGGCCTGCATGTCACCGCACAGCAGTCTGCCCTCTGTAAGTCCGGGCATAACCAGACCGGCCAGTACTGCCATGGTGTTGAGTACAGCTACCATGCGATCCTGAGATGGCCACAGCTGTGGTCTGATATTAGGGTCAAAGCTGATAAACAGTCCGGCATCGCGTGCTCTCATAGCCAGATCAAAGGTCGCGGTCTGACAGCTTTGCGACAGGGCAGGCAGAATTCCGGTCAGATGCAGGTGGCTAAATGAGCTCAGATTTACTGAGCCAATATCCTCACTGTCCAGAGTGGAGGCGGCTGAGCCCTCACGACAGTAGAAGATTTCCGGATCACCTGAAGTGGCCAGGGACTTCATCATATATCCTGTTTTCAATGAGGTACTGGTTGCAATCAAAGAGCAGTCCATGCCCTCACTTTGAGCTCTGTTGATAATCATGCGGCCAAAAGGATCATTGCCCACCTTTGTAAGATAGGAAACCTGATGACCAAGTCGGCTAAGTCCGGTTGCCACATTGAACTCGGCACCGGCAATACCGCAGTCAAAGCCCTCAGAGCGTTCAAGAGGACCGGTATTAACAGCCATCAGCAGGCCCATAGCCTCACCAGCCAGCAACACTTTCTTTTCCATAATTTCTCCTGACCTTCGTGTTTTGCCATGCGCTGATAATAACGCCATACAGCTGCCTGTTACAGGCAACAGCGCCCGCGCCGCATTTAATCATAACCTCTTCGACCACGCCGCGTCCTGTCATAACCTCTTCGACCACACCGCGTCCCGTCATCACCTCTTCGACCACACCGCGTCCCGTCATCACCTCTTCGCTCCTGCCGGCATAAGCCATCATGAGGTTGCCTGGCATTTCCCCAGTGTCGATTAACTCAGGATCCGGCAAACTGCCCCTGCCCCGAGCCCCGACTTATGCAGCATGCGATCTGCCCCTGCCCATAGCCCCGACTTATGCAGCAGACGCACTGCCCATTACACACCCAGCCAGTTTATGAGCCCACTGCGCGGAGCATTTCTAACTGCTCTAAGCCTCTGGCCGCTCTTACCGCCATACTACGTCTCCCTGCAGCTGCAGGCGCGCAGTCTGGTGCCGCGCCTGACCTTGATGCAGGCACTAAGACAGGGCCGGCACGGCCTGTGCGTCAATGATGAATTGTCTTAATACAGCCGGGCATGGCTGATGTCCCCCAGGCAGCAGTCCTCCAGGCCCCTGCCTGACAGCTCTTCCTCTGTAGCGGCTGTCTTACGGGGGCAGCAGGCCTCCTGGAAGAGGCCGGGTATAGCGTATAAGCCATTGGCGGCTTCTGGTGACTTTGCCCTGGTGCTTTAGGCCATGTAACTTTGCCCGGTTAAATTTCCCGTTGCTTCTGGTACTTTTGCCCTGGTGCCTTTGGCACTGCTTCTGGTGACTTTGCCCTGGTGCCTTTGGCACTGCTCCAGGTACTTTTGCCATGGTGCCACGGTACTGGCTTATTGGGCAGCTGTCTGTTCTTTGCCTCAGTGCAATGGCCGCATGTGGCCATGGTGCGGGGAAGCAGGGGCCTGAGCCGGGGCAGGGGCTTATATGCGGGATTTACTCTGAGGTAATACGGGAATAAAACCCGTGAGAACAGGCCGCCTTTGTGGCAGGTGGCAGCACAGTGGTCCGGATGTACGAAAATATTGCTAAACTTTCCTGTAAATCAGCCGATTTTTGTTAAAATCGCTAAAAAATACCCATTTTTAAGGAGTTTTCTATGGCCTCTTCAAATCCAGCAATGGGCGTGCTTGATCGCGCTGCGTCTGGAGAGTTTAACTTTGGTGGTTTAGGTGAGGTTGCTACTCTTTCCGGAACCACTACCAAGTCCATCCTGCTCGTAGCCATTACTTTTGTTGTCGGCTACTTCAGCATGATGTACTCTTTCGAGCAGATTTTCATGACCGGTTCCGTACCTAAGGTTCTGCTGTGGGGCTCTGTAATCGTATCCCTGCTGGTAGCCATTGTTGCTATCTTCAAGCCTCAGTACTCTGCCGTTACCGCACCGACCTATGCTGTCTGTGAGGGCGTGGCTCTGGGCTGCATCAGCGCTACCTTTGAGCTCAAGTACCCAGGCATTGTAGCCACTGCCGTTATCTCTACCTTCGTAGTAGTAATGAGCATGCTGGCTCTGTGGAAGTTCAAGCTGATTGTTCCAACAGCCCGTTTCCGCAGCATTGTAGTAGGTGCTACCGCCGGTGTTGCTATCCTGTACCTGCTCAACTTTGTCCTGCACATGTTCGGCGTTACCCTGCTGCCAAGCTCCGGCCCGCTGTCCATTGCAGTATCACTGATCGTATGCACCATTGCCGCATTAAACCTGGTTCTGGACTTCGACATGATCGAGCAGTCAGTAAACGAAGGTCTGCCAAAGTACTTTGAGTTCTACTGCGCCTTCTCATTACTGGTTACTATCTGCTGGCTGTACATCGAAATTCTGCGTCTGCTCTCCAAGCGCGAATAGCAGACACCGGCCGATAGCGGGGCAATTTGCATCAAATTCGTTCAAAAATGCCCCTGACTGTTATTGCCGGTCCAGTTAACATATGATTAAAAGCGATTTGCTGCTTTATCCTGCACTGTAAGGGGGCGCAAATCGCTTTTTCTTTTTCATATTGCCAAGGAGAATTCATGCGCGACTTACTTGATTGCAGAGATGCCATTGATGAAATTGACAGCAAAATCATGCAGCTCCTGCAGGAGCGCCAGGAAGTGGCCCGAGATGTCGCCATCTACAAACTGCACCATGACCAGGGCATTGTCGACAAGCGCCGTGAGGCTGAAAAGATCCGTACTCTGATGGACAAGGCCATTACCTTTGGCATCTCACCAATCATGGTCCGCGAGATTTATGAAAAGGTCATGGCTCATACCGTCTCCTTTGAGCAGAGCTATATTGTCGACAGAATCAATGGCCGTGAGTTTGCCCGCTCCACCTCAGTTGCCTACCTTGGCACCAGGGGCACCTATTCACACCTTGCTGTCCACAATTACTTTGAAAATTACGAGGGTCGCCTGACCGAGCATTCCTGCAGCTCCTTCTCCGAGATTGTGGAAAAGGTAGAAAACGGCACCTGCGAGTATGGCGTTCTGCCTATTGAGAACTCCAATTCAGGCTCCATCAATGAAGCTGTCGATACCATGCAGAGCATGAATGCCTCAATAGTAGGTGAGATTTTCCAGCCTATCGATCACTCCATTCTCTCTACCTTGCAGGCCCCTAATGGCGAGCATGACGCCATCGACTTTTCCTCCATAACCACCATCTACTCCCATCCTCAGCCGGTAGCCCAGTGCTCCCGCTTCATCAAGGACTTTTTAAGCCATTCCCAGGTGGTCTACACCAACTCCTCATCTGAGGCCATGGACAAGGTGCGTGAACTTAACGACCCTCATGCCGTAGCTTTGGGTTCCATGCACGCTGCACGCTACTACAGCCTCAACTCCCTGGTACGCGATGTGGCCAACAACAAGAAAAACTTCACCCGCTTTATTGTGCTGAGCAAAATCCCGATTAACGTACCTCAGACAATGTCAGCCAAGACCTCTATACTGTTCAGCACCCGCAAGTACACCCCTGGTTCACTTATCAATGTGCTCAACGAGTTCTCCAACAGTCATATCAACCTGACCAAGCTGTACTCACGCCCTCTTGAGGCCCGTAACCGTGATGCCTGGGAGGAGATTTTCTTTGCTGATGTTGAGGCCAATCTCAACACCCCTCTGATGCAGACCATACTTGAGCGCATCAAGGAGCACACCACCAATCTCAAGGTCCTGGGATGCTACATCTCCCAGGAGCACAATCTCTAGCACTGACCACAACCAGCCCCACCGCCGGATGCCAAAGTCGGACGCCAAAGTCGGCCACCACTGCCGGGCAGCATCGTCTGGCCGCGTCGCCGGACGCCAAAGTCGGCCACCACTGCCTGACAGCATCACCGGGCAGCATCACCTGGCCGCGTCACCGGGCTGAACTGCCCCGAACCAGGAGGGGCCCTCAGGCAAAGGCTGCACAGGCCCGGTCGAAAGGTCTGCCCCGCACTGGCAGCCCGGCCGCCTGCAGAAAAAAGCAGCAGCGCTCCTGCAGGCAGCCCCAGGCTTAATGTAACCCGCCTGGAACCAGAACGCCCTGCTGGCTTACTTGCCGGCGGGGCGTTTTGCTTTATGCAAAGAGGACAAAATCCGGGGCGGTGGCAGCCACAACGAGGCCTGTATTTATGCTCCCGGCTGCTGCCTGGCCACGACAGCAGACGGCACAGGGCGTGCAGCAGGCGCGCGGGGGCGCTGTATGAACTGAGCAGCATGGTCACATAATGCGCTCTTTGCAGCCCTGCCTTAGTGACCTGCATTGCAATGTAAGCTGCAGGCTGTTACCTGGCCTGACTTTCAGTGCTATGTTAGCTGTGCTGCGGGCAGAAAAATGTCTTTTCTGTCAGGCAGTATCAGCCGAGGTTATTTATGAGTGATTCACAAGAGCGCCAGTCCACTTTTATGGCCTGGATTGTGCGCCTGGCACTGATTAAGCGCTGGGCCCTGATGCATTGCTTCCGTGAGGAAAATGTTTCCGAGCACTCCCATCAGACCGCAGTAATAGCCCATATGCTGTGCATCATCAAAAACCGCCTTTATGGCGGGACCATTGATGCCAATCAGGCTGCAGTCATGGCTCTGTACCATGAGGTGTCAGAGAGCAAGCTGCAGGATCTCAACAGCAAGACCAAGTACCTGCATCCTGAGTTCACCCGCGAGTACAAGAAAATCGAGCACCAGGCCGAGCTTGAGTGCCTCAATACCCTGCCTGCCGAACTCAGAGCTGATTTTGAGCAGCTGGTTATCCAGGACAACACCGACCCTGAGCTCAAGCTCATTGTCAAAGCCGCCGACAGCATTGCCGCCTACATCAAGGCCAATGATGAGCTGCGCTTTAACAACCAGGAGTTTACTCATGTACGCGAGGGCCTGACTCCGGTGCTCGAGAAATACTGTCAGACCATGCCTGAGGTCAAATACTTCATGGAGGTCTTTGTCCCTCTGTGCTGGACCCCGGCTGACAAGCTCTCAGGCCTCGACGAAGGCCGCACCAGCTGACCTGCACGCCGCCCATGGAGGCCGTGCAGCTCAACCCACCTCGCTGACCTGCCGGGCATGGGCACAGGCCCATGCCCGGCAGGTCAGCCTCCCTCATGATCAATAAAGCCCCGTGTGCCTTGCATACGGGGCTTTATTGTTATCTGCAACTCCAACGCGCCTCATCGACCGGCTGAAGCGGTTGCTGCTGGCAGCTTGCAGCTGCCTGCAGCCAGGCCTGCCGGACGGGCAGCCGGCCGCAACAGATGCACTGTGGCTGCTGGCAGGAGGGCTTAGCTTAAGTTGCGCAGATAGTCGTGAGCGGTAAGGTAGGTGTAGAGCTTTTTGAGCACGCTGCAGGCGCGCTTGGCATCCTCGTCGACAATGGCGCTGATGAGCTTGGAGTGCAGGGTGAGAATCACCTGGGAGGAGATGGTAGGCTGCAGCGCGGCAATGGAGCTTTGCAGACGGGAGATAGCCTCAACTACAGAGTTGCGGACAAATTCGTTAACAATGGAGTTGAAGATCAGAATGTGAAATTCAAAGCAGGAATTGAGGAAAGCGGCCTGATCGGTATAGGCAAGGGCTCTTTGAGACTCTACGGCACTGTTGAGCTGGCGCTCCAGGCCTTTGAAGCATTTGTTGAACTTCTTAATCTCAAGAAAAATAGCTGTAGGAGCCACGATTTTGAGGAATTCGAGAATCTGGACTATTTCCTTTTTAACCGCCAGGTTCTTGCCTGTCTCTTCAAAAATTGCTTCGTCATGCAGGGAGGAAATAACGAAGGTACCAATGCCCTGCTTGGCCTTGAGCACATTGAGAGCAGCAAGCTGCATAATGGCACTGCGCAGCGAGGTGCGTGACACATTAAGGCGGGTACGCAGCTGGTTTTCGGACGGTATCTTGGAGCCAACCGGCCACTTGCCAGAGCTGATCATGCGTCGCATATAGGTAACTACTTCACTGGTTACTGCGTCCGGGCGCACGTTTTCTGACATATCGTCCTCCTTAACCTTAATAAACTGTATTCACACTCAGGCTCGAAAGCGGGCAGCCGGTGAGCTCCCTTGCATTACTGTCTGAACAACACAATACCGGACGGACCTGTAACCCGTCCTCAGGCAGCAACAGCCTCAAATATCAGGCATGAACCGGTCACTTCACAGTCACATAATTACATGCATATACCTGCCTGGCCCGTTCCTGCGGGCAAGTAGCACGGCGCGAAGTGAAAAACATACTTTACCCCAAATCGGGCACTTAATGAACAGTGCTCCAGACCATGAAAGGCCCGAATCACTCAAATAACATGTCTGTCTAAATCAACATAAGAAAATGCAGCTGTCCGCAGCCCACAGCGCCATCCCCTGCCCGGGCCATGCAGCCGCTCCATGCGCTGCAGCCACAGCTCCATGCTCTGCAGCCACAGCTGCATCTGCTGCACCAGCGCTGGCCTGCAGGCATCAGGAGCCTGACCATGCAAATGCCCATGGCAGGCTCTTCAACTGCAGATGCGTGCACTGCAGATGCATACACTGCACATGCAAAGGGCAACATGCGGCCTGCCTGAAGCAGAGATCAGCCAAGGGCCCTGACCTGTCCACACACTGATCCTGGATTTGGCCATGGCGCAGCATGTCTTTGCCCTGCACAGCATGGCCATTGCCTGCACTGCACGGCCGTGCCCTGCTCAGCACGGCTGCGGCCTGCACAGCCGCAGTGAGCTAAGCTGCATAATGAGTAAATGCCGCGCGGCAGCACCTGCCCAGCCACATCATCGAAGAGGTGACGCACCGCAAAGTACAGTCAGCTACTGGGAACGGATAATAATATGCAGTCCTGTAAACGCCAGACAGTGACTGCTGTTTGTTTGAATACGTTAATGTATTGACTGTACCGTGCAAGGCCTCTAACAGTATATAGATATCGACTCATACCGTATGTGAGCCATACAGCATTATCACATGCAATTGAGCACAATGCACAAAAAGCACGGTAACCATGATCAAATAAGAGCCATATTTTTGCCCTTAAGCCCCGCAATGGCCCATACATACGTGCTGTACATCCTGCATCCCTGGCCATAACAGCCACCGTTGACTGTGCTTTTACGCCAGTAGCCGTAGCCGCAAAGCCCAAAGCAGCATCTGCAGGCCCCGTGCACCAGCCCGCTCTGGCCGCTGTCAGTTGCACATATGCACAGGCATCCCGGCTCAGTGCTCCATGGACTGCCCTGCAATGAGCGGTACCAGCAGGGGTTTGCCTTAACCTTAAGGCCCCCATGCTGCGGCCTGCACATGTGCATCTCCATTTTCCGGCTGCCAGCTGCCGGCTGCCAGCGCAGAGCTAAAGCCACGGCCGCTGTCATGGCCGGACGCCCGCAGCTGTAAGCAGCAGCCATGGCTGTTGCGGCGGTACGGGCACAGCCCCCTGTCAGGCGCCTGGTATTGGCGTGCCCTGCACGCTCAGGGCATGAGCAAAAGCGTGGCTGATGCTTATTGCTTTCATGATATAATGGCAAGTTGTCCTGAACAGGGCCGGGGCGTTACGAGCCCGCCCGCGCGGCATGGGTGCCGCAGCAATACAGGAGCACGACAGCAGTGGAAAACAGGCCCGGGCCATGGCTGTATAAACCAAAAGCCCCTGAGCCTGCCGACAGGCGACCGGCAGCAAGAATCTGCAGGCGCTTTTGGGCCATAAGGGACCTGAGCCCTGAGGGCCACAGGCCATAATGGCTACCCGTCACCTCATACCTTTCCCCTTATCAGCATGCAGCTGATTAAAGACCTGGCCTTTCAGGCCGGATGATTCCGAATAACCATTAAAAACATAAGGCCCAGCGGCAGTGGAGTGTGTCTTCGCTGTGTTGATGGCCCGTATGCTGTCGCCTGAGACAAAGAGATTTACCGTAGCTTGCCCGGCATGGCCGCACAGCACCTCCGCCCTGCCGGCCAGCCCGCCTGGCCTGAGCGCCAGGCGCAGCGGCACGTGCAGCCGCCGCAGCAGGCGCTGCGCGTCTGCGCGTCAAGGACGATGATGCCGGATAACAAGGACCGGCCCTGAACGAATTTTGAACCAGCCCTGCGCGGTGTGACGCCCGTTGCTCAATTGGAGAATGTTTATGTCATTTGATGCCCATCCTTCAAAGCGTGTAAAGAGCGCTGCTTTCAGCGACAGGTCACGTGCCGCCAATTTCAAAAAATCAGGCCGCCCTGGCGGTGGCCGTGGTCATGGCCGTGACGGCCAGGCCGATGAGGGCCGTGTGCGCTCGGTATTCCGTGATGGTCAGCGCGCCGGTTCCGAGCCGGCTCCAGCCTCCTCACGCAGTCACTTTGTCGATCATGACAGCCATGGTGGCCGTAATCACGATGGTGAGCATGGTGACCGTCCGGCACGTCGCTCCCGCCCGGAGGGCTCTTCTCATGGCTCACGCTTCAGCCGTCGCCGTGAGGGCAACAGCTCTGAAAGCCGTGGTGAGCGCAAGATGCGTTCAGGCCTGCCACGCCGCAAGGAAATCTCCACTGACCGTCCACGCAATCAGCCAGGTTTCTCCACTTTCCAGCTGCGCCTGGTGCAGAGCATACTCAATACCACTCTTGCCGAGGGCAAACCTCTTGACCGCTCCTATGCCCAGTGGTTTGCCAAGGTAAAGATTCCTGCTGTAGAGCAGGGCTTTATCATCAAACACATCAATGCCATGTTCAGAAGGCTGTCCTTCTTTGCTCATGCAGCCGGACTCAAGCGCCCTTCTGACTTCCAGCGTCATGTTAACCGCCTTATCCTCACCTACTGCGCCTTCCAGGAGTGGCCACTGCCTGAGCTCAATGCCGAGGGCTTTGACCGCACCGGTGTTAAAAAGCGTCTGATTGAGGCTCAGGAGCATCCTCTGCTCAATGAGGGCTGCCCATACTGGCTTGAGGAGCTGTGCTCCCGTGAGCTCAAGGAGCTCTGGCCTGAGCAGCGCAAGGCCCTTGGAGAGGCCGCTCCACGCTATATTCGCGTTAACACTCTCAAGACTACCCGCGACGAACTGGCCAGCCGTCTGTCTGAGGAGGGCGTAGTTACCCGTGCCGTCAAGAACATAAGCACTGCTCTTGAAGTTACCTCCAATGCAGCCCTGTTCCGCACTCTTGCTTTCAGAGAAGGTCTGTTTGAGCAGCAGGATGCCGGCTCTCAGCTCATTGCTCCTTTCCTCGATGTCCAGCCGGGCATGCGCGTTATCGATACCTGCGCCGGATCAGGTGGCAAGACCCTGCACCTGGCAGCCCTGATGCAGAACAAGGGCTCACTTATTGCCCTTGATATTGAGGGCTGGAAGCTCGACGACCTCAAAAAGCGCGCCCGCCGCGACGGTGTCTTTAATATCGATACCCGCACCATCGACTCTACCAAGGTGGTAAAGCGCCTTTATGGCATGGCCGATCGTGTCCTTATCGACGCTCCATGCTCCGGTCTTGGCGTGCTGCGCCGCACTGCCGACTCCAAGTGGGCCGATGTTCAGCCACGCCTTATTGAGCTCAAGAAGGTTCAGGCCGACATTCTCGAGCGTTACTCCCGCATGGTAAAACCAGGCGGCAAGCTGGTTTACTCCACCTGCTCCATTCTGCCATCGGAAAACCAGGAGCAGATCAAGGCTTTCCTTGCCCGCCATGAGGACAGCTTTGTGCTCGAAGAAGATCAGACCATCTGGCCATCTTCCGGCTTTGACGGCTTCTACATGGCCCGTCTGCGCCGCCTCGACACCGCCGCCCTGCCATCTGACGAGGACGGGCAGAGCGATGACAGTGCCGACGAGTCCCTGCTCAAGTCCTTAAGCAGCGCCACCGGCGCCCAGGACGCCGACGCCGTGGCCTCCGATGCCACCCCGGCCTGTGCCCCGGCCGACGCAGCTGACGCTGCTCCTGCCGAGGCCGGCACAGCCGATGGCGATGCCGCTGCCAGGCAGGCCCAGGACAGCGCAAGGCAGGCCCAGGACAGTGCCGGGCAGGCCAGTGACAGCACTGAGCAGCAGTAATTGAGGGCCGGTTATGGCCCAAGGCATGGCCCTGGTCCAGGACCTGGACCTGGGCGTTGCCCGGATTGGGGCATGGCAAGGCCTGACAGCCTGGCCCGTCCCGCCGCTGCAGTTGCCAGGAACATTTCCGGCAGCCAAAAAATACCCGACAGTTTTTGCTGTCGGGTATTTTTTTGCCCCGGGAAAGGCCAGGACGTGTCTTAAGGCACCTTAATAGCTGCCAATGGGGCTACATGTCAGGGTCTTCGTAGGAGAAGCCTACCTGGGCATTTTCCAGCTTGTGCAGTACTTCCATGTCCTCATCTGAAATCTCGAAGTTGAGGAAGTTGAGATTGGTAATTACGTGGTCAATGTTAACTGCCTTTGGCAGAGGTACCACGCCCAGCTGCCAGTCATAGCGCAGGCAGATCTGAGCCGGAGTGCGGCCATACTTGCGGGCCATTTCAATGACCACCTCATTGCGTACTACCTTGGAGCGGCCCAGTGGACTCCATCCCTGGATAACCATATTGCGGTCCTGGCTGAACTTGAGCAGGCTGCGCTGAGCATGGCCAGGATGCACCTCAAGCTGATTTACCATTGGAGGTATTTCGCTTTTGAGCAGATCATCAAGATGCAGCTCCTTGCAGTTGCTCACACCAATGGACTTGACCAGACCTTCCCTGTAAAGGTCACACATGGCGCGCCAGACATTGAGGTTGATATCACGCCAGTTAGGCTGCTTGTAAGGGCTTGCAGGCCAGTGAATAAGATAGAGGTCCAGATACTGGCACTTGAGATCACGAATGGAGCGGTGGCAGGACTCAATGGTGCCCTCGTAGGTCATGCTGTCGAGCCATACCTTGGAGGTGATGAAGAACTCTTCACGCTCAATGCCGGAATTTTTCAGAGCCACGCCGACACTGATTTCATTGCCATACTTGGCGGCACAGTCAAAATGACGGTAGCCGTGAATCATGGCGCATTTGACGGCCTCTTCTGTATCAATACCAGGAGCAAGGCCGGATGTACCAAAGCCCACTGCCGGCATACGGTGTCCTGAAGCCAGTAAAGGACCGGCCTCACGTAACTCAACAGCTCTGGCCAGAGCTTCGGGTCTCTTTTCAATAGCCATCTTGATACTCCTTTGAGAGGCTTTTGTCTTTACCAGTGGTCAGACAATATGCCTGCTTGACCACACACAAAACCTAAGTGCGGCAGCTAAATTCCATAAACTGCAGAATCTGTGTTCCCTGCAGCATTTGAAGTCAGACCATGCACGTGTCATCTGACCTCTTCATTAACCTTTTACCCCTCACCACACAGGGGTCTTAGACCACAGCCCGGCACTTTCCGGCTCACAGCCCGGCGCCCGTCAAGATTTGTCTGTCCGGCGCCGCCTGCATGCATTGCAGTGCATGCGCTCGCCGGCTGCGCCACTCTTGCTGAGCCAGAAGCTCACCTGCTGGCTTTATGAAGCTTATTGCATTGTGCCACTGCTCCATTAACAAGGTAAAGCTGCAAGGCCGGACATGACCTGGTCAGCCCCGACGGCCAGGCCGCCATGACAGCAAGGCCGCCCTGGCGGACGGGCTGGCAAGGCCTGCCGGGCAGGCAAGTCCGGCCGTAGCCGGGCTCCCGGGCTGTCAGTATTTCGCTGATGGTGTTGCCTGCATGCGGGACTGTGCAGTGCCGTGGTGCCTGAGGTGAGGCAGTCCGTCTAAATATATGAAAAAGAATATGCCACGAAAACGTTAGACGCAATTGAGAGCACAGTCAATATCGGCCCTGCAGCGCCCCTTTTTATCAGAATTACAGCACAGATCACCTTTGTTGTGCAATATTCTTGTTGCATATACCTCAAATCAGCGATTAATTTTGCCTGATCAGTTAACAAAAATACCCCGGAATTGGGGATAATATTAGCGGCTGAGCGTAACTGCTATTAAGGCTCCCTGCTTATGCAAACGTTGTCATTGGCACGGGGAAAAACATATCGCCTCTGCTTTTGTCCAGGGCTGTCTTTTATCATTACCCTTATTCGATAAAACAGCATGTGAGTGAGCCCTGCCCGAGCGCAACTCTGTCTGCGCATATGCATATTTATCAGCCTGCCGGCATATTCACACTTATTATCTGCCGGTCTGTGCCAGGCTTACCTGCCAGATCCTCCGGCAGGCCTGCATATCCCCTGTGCCTGAGCTGAACTTCCCTGAAAAAGCATTACTGATTCATTCTCTGGCCAGGACATGTTTTGAAATGTCCTTTCCGGTTTGTGTTTTTACAGCAGCACTGCCGCCTTATATGTTCCCGGTAACATAAGGCATGCTGTCTGGACCTTTTGTGTTATGAGGTTTTCATGCAAACTCTTGGCGCCAACCGTCGTGGTAACACTGCAACCTACATTGCCATGTGTATTCTGGTGTCAGCTGCCAGCTCGCTGTTTAACCCGGTGCTGTCGCTGTTTTTAAACACGAAGCTGCACTTCAGCCCGCTGCAGATTTCCATTTTTTTCATCCTGCTGCCCTTAGCCACCATTATTATTGTGCAGACGGTGGCGCGCTTTTCTGACATGGGCCTGCAGCGACCGGCCATTATCTGTATTTCCTCAATATTCGGCATCGCAAGCTCCATATTGCTGTACATGCATCCTTCCTTCCTGGTGCTGTGTACCCTGGGACTTATATGCCTTGGCTCCTACCCTGTATCTTTCCCTCAGATCTTTGCTTCAGCACGTGAGTATTCGGTGCGCTATATGGGCGGCTCCATCATGTTTGCCACCTTCCTGCGTTCCCTTGCCTCACTGTCCTGGGTAGTAGGACCACCGCTTGCCTATGCCATTGCCATAGGCCACAGCTTTGACATGCTTTTTATCGTCACTGCTGTGATGTTTGCCGTAGTCTGTCTGACCTCATTTTTCTTTCTGCCCAATGTTCTGGACAAGTCCATTACCAATAAGGACAACCACATCAAATGGTGGACCAACCGCTCAGTAATGGCTCTGTTCCTTGCCACTGCCTTTCTCTTTACCGCCTTTTCCTCATATATCACGACCATGCCCCTGTATCTGACACAGGAGCTCAAGATGGCCGAGGAGCTGCCAGGCTATATGCTGGGCCTTGCTGCTTTTATTGAAATTCCACTGATGTTCCTGGCAGCACGCCTGTCCAAGGCCTTTGGTCTTAAGCTCATTGTTATTATCGGAGCCATTGCCATGCCGGTATTCCTGGCGGTATTTCTGATGAGCACCACCAGAAATCAGCTGCTGGCATCCTCTTTCTTTGCCGCTCTGTATATTGCCTTTGTAGCCTCCATGGGCATGGTATTTTTCCAGGAGCTGCTGCCAAGCATTCCAGGTCAGGCAACCTCCCTGTACATCAACGCCTCCACTGCAGGCCAGATTGCAGGTGGCGGTCTTATCGCCATGGCCGAAAGCGGCTCCTATGTCATCATCTACCAGACCAGCCTGATCATATCGGCCCTGGGCGTACTCATTCTCTTCTTTGTGCGCCGTCCGCCACGCGTAGTCTGACCGCCCGCCCCGCTCTGCGGTCAGGCTGCAGCCTGGCCACAGGCCCGGCTGGCGCGCCCCAATGAAAAAAGGACCTCAATGAGGTCCTTTTTTCATTGCCTGAATGGCACTTTGCCGGCCTGATCCTGGGCCTGATTTAATCCCACCAGAATGGCCATGAGAGCGACTTTTTCAGGGCTTCGGCATGAGATGGAATGGTAATGCCGTCACTTTGCTCGATAATGTCAGGGCAGAAAGCATAATGCTTGATGGCAAGATCCAGCGCCTCATTTTCCGGTACCGGAGACTGCAGGACAAATTCCATGGAATCGGAGCTGATAACGGCCGGAACGGCGCCATATTTTTCATACCACAGACGTGCAATGCTCATCAGCGACTCATTGTTAGGGCAGTCATTCCAGCCACCAAAAGGCAGCCAGGCCATTATCTGCCATGGGCGCATGACAGGAATCATGGCAAGGACAATATGACGGGTCATGCCGGTATCGTAATCCCACCAGGAAATAATACGATCCTGGGATTCGACCACACCGCCCTCCTCATGGAGCATGCTTTCAAAAGCCTCAGGCTCTTCAAGCACCTCACGGGTGATGTTAATCAGATCCCCAAGGCGGCGCTCTCCATCGGAGGTGTCGGCCTCAAGCATGGCAGCACGGAACTGCTGAACATTTTCTGCTGACCATTCATCATCATTACTTTCAGCATCAGGATCAGAGTTCATAATCAGGGTTTCGAGCAGGGTATCTGAAGGAATGACAAATACAGGGAAGTGCTCGCCCTTGCGGACAAACTCATCCATGGCCTTTTCATAAGCTTCTGTAAGAGGATCGTCATCGATCATGGGAGCAAAATATGTACATGGGCAATCCAGAAAACTGACCACGGCTCCGACTACTGATGAATATTCGGGCATACCATTCTCCTTGTGATACTCAAAGAAACGACTGACAGGTCCACCTGCCGACAGCATTACGGACAGCAGCCCCACCAGGCAACACCACCTCCTGACGGAGGACCAGCCTGACGGAGGTCCCGCCATGCAACAGCATTACCAGACTACAGCTTATCCTGACGGAGGCGCTGCAAGGTCAGGCGACAGTGCTCACAGGCGCCACAGCCCTGAGTCATATACTCAGAGCAGCTTTGCCATAACACATACTACACTACCCCCATTACCATCTGAATCAATACATTAGCTTTTAATTTGCGACTGGCATCTCACTTGCCCCCAGGCCTGTGCTGACAGCATCAGGACAGCATGTGCTGTCACGACGCCTTTGCGCATAGGAGCGGTGCAGCCGCACTGCCAGCTTGCAGCCAATTACTGCAGCTGCCCATGACGGGCCCTGCCCCTGACCTGGTCCTGCGCCTGCCTTTGACAGCCTCTGCACCCGCAATTGAGCAGCTCTGCAGCTGATCCACTGAGGTGCTTTGCAGATGCTCCACTGAGTTGCTCTGCAGCCGCTCATGACGCATCACTCACTGGTTTTAGAATGCACCAGGGCCCTGACCGGACTAAACCGATCAGGGCCCTGTAATCAATTTGAATACCGTCACTTTGCGTCCTGCTTTGCCTGGGCAGATGCAGCTAAAACTGCCGCCCAGGCTGCTGCAACAACCGTGGCTGTGCCTGCGGCAGCGGCAGCAGCTGTGCCTGCGGCTGCCGGAGCGGCACGCGGCGGGCGTTTATCAGTAGCCGCGACGGGAGCTGCCCAGACGTGGGCGTGGACGTGATGCACCTGAAGAGCGACGGCTGTCACGACGGCCTGAGCCAAAATCAAAGCCCGGACGAGGCGCAAAGCCGCGATCGCGTGGAGCGCTGCGACGGGAGCCGCCTGGACGGTAGTTAATGGAGTTGCCATTAATATCGCCCTTCTCATGACGGTACTCACCCTCGTCCATGTAATCAAACTCATCACGACGTGAGCGCTCAAAACCACGATCACCGCGATCACCACGGTCGGAACGGCGGCGGTCACCACGATCAAAGCGATCAGAGCGGTCACGGTAGCGGTCACGTGGTGCAGGTGGCTCAGCGGTATAGACACGCAGATCAAGTGAGCGGCCACAGACACGGGCACGGGCCAGAATCTCACGGGTTTCAGCCGGCATGCCCTCAGGGAGATCCACAGTACAGAAGCTGTCGTAGATGGAAATCTCACCAATGTACTTGCTCTCGATATTAGCCTCATTGGCAATGGCACCGACAATCTGACCTGGCTTAACCGAGTCACGACGGCCTACGGCCAGACGGTAGCGCACCATGGCAATATCAGGGAAGTCGTGTAATGGTACGGCCTCGGCAGATGGACCACCGGAGCGGCGCTCATGACGGCGACCACCACGCTCGGAGAACTCACCGCGCTCAGGACGATCATCAAAGGAGCGCATCTTAGGCTCACGACCTGACTCTTCAAGCAGCAGACGGCCATCGCGCTGGGCCATACGTGCCAGGGCGGCACAGAGCATATTTGGCTCCATGGTGCCCTCTTCGAGCAGGTTATTGACGAACTCCAGATAGTCATCAAGACCACCGGCATCGATAGTATCGACGATCTGCTTGCGGAAATTCTCAAGGCGGCGGCGGTTTACGTCAGCAATGGTAGGCATGGCCATAGGCTCAATGCGCTGACGGGTAACACGCTCAATACGGCGCAGAGCACGGCGCTCACCTGGAGTTACGAACAGAATGGCCTCACCATTGCGGCCGGCACGGCCGGTACGGCCAATACGGTGCACATAGGACTCGGCATCGTAAGGGATGTCGTAGTTGAATACCAGGGTAATACGATCAACATCAAGACCACGGGCAGCTACGTCGGTGGCAATAATGATGTCAAGAAGACCGCGCTTGAGACGCTCGATAATCTTTTCACGCTGACGCTGAGGAATATCGCCATGCAAGGCAGCGCACTGCAGACCACGGGCAGTCAGCTGATTGGCCACCTCCTCGGCATCGGTCTTGGTGCGTACGAATACCAGGGAGGCCTCGTATGGCTCAACCTCGAGCATACGGGTCATGGCATCAATCTTATTGGCACCGGAAACCACCCAGTAACGCTGACGCACGGTAGCGGCTGTAGTGGTCTTGGACTCAATATGAACCTCTTCAGGATCAGTCAGGTGAGAGCGGGCAATACGACGTATTACCGGAGGCATGGTAGCTGAGAACAGCGCAGTCTGATGATCGGAATTTACCTGGTCAAGAATCCAGTCCACATCATCGATAAAGCCCATACGCAGCATTTCATCAGCTTCATCAATAACGATGTACTGCACATCAGAGAAATCAAGACGGCCCTTTTCAATAAGGTCAATAAGACGGCCAGGAGTGGCAACTACCACCTGAGCGCCCTGGCGCAGGCAGCGAATCTGGCTGTCATAGGAAGCACCGCCATAAACAGGAGCTACGCGGAAGCCGTCAATATGACGGGCAAAGCGGGTAAAGGACTCGGCAACCTGCAGAGCCAGCTCGCGGGTAGGCTCGAGAATCAGAGCGAAGATATTCTTCTGGCGCTTTGGCATGCAGCTTAAGACAGGCAGAGCAAAAGCGGCAGTCTTACCGGTACCGGTCTGAGCCTGACCAATCATGTCACGGCCGGACATCATTACCGGAATGGAACGCAGCTGTATAGGAGTTGGCTTTTCAAAGCCCTGGTCCTTAATGGCGCGCAGCAGCTCAGAGCTCAGGCCCAGAGCCTCGAAGGTCTCGCCGTCCTCTTCTTCCTGGACAAATTCGTCCTCATCAGAGTCGTCATCATCCTCTTCATCACCGGCAGCCAGCAGAGTGCTCATGCCGGCATGCTCAGCCTGCTCTTCAGCCTCGGCATCGACGCTGTTGACCTCATCGTCGCCCTCATCGGCATCGTCAAGATCATCGCCCTGAACGTTATCTTCAACTTCATCAGGATCACAGTCAGCATCATCCTGACAGTAACAGTCGTCATCAGCGCGCTCACAGAACTCTTCGTCAGTATCCTCATAATCTTCCTGAGAATCAGGAGTAAGCTGACTGCCGTGAGCCTTATAGCCTTCAGGAATAAAATCATCTTCAACAGGTGCGCCCAGAGCAGAGCTCCATGGGGCAGGGGTACGCTTTGAGCTCATATGCTCCTGTGCATCCTCAATCGGGTAATCATCATCCAGGGAGTCATCATCATCTCCCTGTAACAGCAGGCTCTGATCAGCGCCAGTGCTTTCGGTTACAAAAGCGGTACGGGCACTTTTCTTTCTGTATACAGAACCATCAGCAGATGAGCCCTGCTCACCGTAAAGTTGGGACTGTTCCTGCTCTTTGACAAAATCTGACATTACTTATCCAACCGTAAAAATTACTGTTCCCTGCCTGATGGCCCGACATAAGCCCTTTCCTGTGCCATCAGGTTCTGCCCATACACACCATATGCTCAGGCCTCCTGCCATACCGGAGCTGATCCGGTGAGGCAACGCCCTGCCAGTGTCATCCCTCAATCGCGCTCTCCCCTGTTGTCCACATGACAGCAAAGTCCGATTGCCATGACCGGCGCTCCGAAGTAATCATTAACTCCGGCGCATATCCACACTGCATACGCAGAAAAAAAATCTGGCGGCACTGCTGCCGCCCCGCTTGATACGACATCACTGCCGCCGCGCACTCAACTGCGCTGATTCCGCCCTGGCGGGACTTTTAAAATCACAGCTGCAGCACCATAAGACACAGGTACTGACAGGTGATAAATACCCCTGCAGGCGGTGCATTCTCTTGCAGCCGGTGCACTCTCTTGCAGACGGCGCACTATCTTGCAGCCGGTACACTGACAGAGCTCAGATACCGGCCTTGAGCTGACAGCAAATCTGCCAGCAGCGCCCATGCGCCACGGACCGCATCACAGGAACATACGGCAGCTTAATCCAGCTGACATCTGTCAGTCACATAAACCGCTTTTCATGCCCCGGGACCGCCCTTAACTCACAGCGTTTATCTGACAAAGTTCAGGAGGTACCTGACCGTCAGAGTTAAGGAAGTTCACTGACCGCAACAGCGACATTATCAGCCTGACAATGCACAGCTCTCCCTTTACTGGAATCACAGCCATGACACAGTCATGGAATGGCATCACATTGCCCGGAATGTCCAGGGCCTGGCAAGCCATGGCCATGCCCTGCGGGCAACTGGCATGCCTGCATGTCGGCACGCTGGCACCACAGGCAGCAGCATGTCTGCACATTAACGTGACTGTGCGTGCACATGGCCGTTTGCCTGTAGTCTGCCAGATGCTGACAGCAACACTGGTTACCGGCCATCAATCACCAGTCCCCGCTCCTAACCCGGCCCTCCTGTGAAGGGCTTGCACTGTCCTTACATTTTTGCCTTTCCTGTCACTAAAAACCCGTATCCCTGGCAAAGAAAACGTTTGCACAAAACAATGGCAAAAAGGATATGAACACCGATGCTCATATCAGTTCTGTTAATCAAAAGCGGGTAACACAAGGAAGGATGGATGAACAAAAATCAGGTAAGGACCTGACAACGGCTGTTTTTTGTTCCTGATAAGCTGACGCCTGGCTGTGTGATTAAGGTCTGCGCCGGTCAGTTTTACAGCTTGACCGGACAATGGACTTACAGGGCCATATCAGTCATTAGCTGATCCAGGAAAAGCTCTGGCGTGGGATGAGGTGACAGCTGCGGAAAAACTGAATTTTTCCGAAAAATATCACCGATCTTCGGTCGGTGCATATTATACATAGTTAGATCAGAATTTCAGCAATAATTCACGAATTTCATACCCTTGCTGACACATATGCACATGCCCGCACAAAGGCACAAAGCACGGTCTCCCCCTATGGCTGCATACGCTCAGACAGGTCCACATATCGGGCTTTATCACATTATTATCCCGTGAGCGTGCACCCGGATCAGCATAACGGCATGCATCCATTGCAACTGCACTGGCGCAAGATTCATAATGTGCCATTGCACGCAAGAGCACCTGGGGTAAAAGCCTAAGTGGTATGACAGGCATGGATATACCGGCCGCAAATCTCAGGAAAATGGCCCTTGCGCCCTTTTCGATATAAAATATCAGCTGGCACTACATGCCTGACTTTTCAGCAGCACAAGCCGTCTGCACGGCTTTACGAACCTCAGGCCATATCACGGCGGAGGCTGAACACATGACAACTCCGGCTGTCTGCTGCCCTACGGCTGGCTGCTGACTTCGGACTGGCTGCTGCCCTCCGGCTGTCCGCTGCACTCGGGGAGTCTGCTGCCTGCTATGCCATGGCCCGCCTGCTGCAACTTGCCCTGTCCTGGACAGCAGAACCCAAAAAACGCTGATGCAGCGGCAGCAATTCAGGCCGCCACACCCGCTCCTGCCAGCACCTGCCCGGCGCATAACACAGCTGTGAGGGCCTGACAGGACTCAGGCAAAGTCGTGTATGGCAGCTGCAGTAATAACATGTAAAGTGCCCAGTTTATCCGTGCTGCATGTGCAGCGCCCGCCCCTGTTCCTCCCAACTGTTATTAGGATTACTATGAGCGATATCTTCCCACAAAATCCAAAGCTCTTTACTCTGACCAATGCCTCCGGCATGGAGGTAACCATTATGGACTGGGGTGCAACCATTCACTCCATAAAGGTTCCTGTTGCAGGTGGCAGCAAGCGCGAAATGCTCATCGGTCCTGCCCGTCCTGAGGACTACCACAGACAGAACTGCTATATGGGAGCCACCATCGGTCGCTATGCCAACCGCATCGACAAGGGCACCTTTACTGCTGCAGGTAAGACCTTTACTGTAGGTGGTGGCAAGGACGTAGTTCTCCACGGCGGTGAGGTGGGCTTTGACAAGTGCCGCTTTGTGGTTGAAAGCTCAACTTCCTCAACTGTGGTATTAAAGCATCACTCCCCTGATGGCGATGAGGGTTTTCCAGGCAACTTTGATCTCACTGTCAGCTACAGTCTTGGTGATGACGGCGCTCTGAGAATGGATTATCTGGGTACCTGTGATCACGAATGCCCGGCCTGTATTACCAACCACTCCTACTTCAACCTAAATGGTCATCAGAGCTCAGTTCTTGGCCATGTTGCCCAGTTCAACTCCGAGGAAATTCTGGTTATTGATTCCCGTGCCATTCCAACAGGCGAGGTCTACAGGTCAACTGCCCGTACCGACAGAACTGACAACTTCAACTTCACCTCTCCAAAGAAGCTGGCCGACAGCCCAGCTGACTTTGAAGGTGATGAAAACATGAAGTACACCAACGGCTACGACCATGCTTTCCTTATCCGTGATGGCGGCAATGCTTCCGTGCCTTGCGTCACCATTACCGGTGAAAAGATCGATGGCACTCAGGTAAAGCTCGAGGTCTTTACTGACTACCCTGCTATTCAGTTCTATTCAGGCAATGCTATCAACCAGGGCACTCCTGAAATTGCCATTGCCCGTGACACCGGTAAACCATACGGCCCATGGGAAGGTTTTGCTCTCGAGCCTGAATACTACCCTGATGCTCCACATCTGGAAGCTTTCAGAGCCTTAAATCCTCCAGTTACCCCTGAGCAGCCTTTAAAGCGCTTTATCACCTACAAGTTCACCGCTATCTAAGCTGCCCCTGAGACCAGGGCAGGGCAGGGCAGGGCAGGTCAGACTTGCAGTCCATGAACCGCTGTCCGGCAATGCCCCACAGGCCATATGTCCTGTGAGTGTGGCTATCAGGTGTTATCCTCATAAAAACAAAGAGCATGCTGATTTTTCAGTATGCTCTTTGTTTTTCCTTATGACAGTACGGGCAATCATAAACCAGGGCCTGGGCTCAGCATCATGTTCAGCCTCATGGCTCAAATATGACCCATAACCAGGGTCATGCTCTATATGACACAGCACTGTGAGCCCTTGTCGCAGGATGAGCAGAAAACGCAGGTCTGATAAGTTGAACTGCTCAAAGACGACAAAGCCTCCTCTGTCAGGACACAGCTGTCCTGACTTAGTGGAGGCTCTTGAATGCTGCTGGACGGGAAGTTCTTTTCAAGGCGGGCAATGAGGTGGCAGACGCCATGACTGAACGGATGGAACAGAGCGGCTGGAGTACAGGATGTTGCTCTCCTGTACCTCCATCCTGCTCTCAAAAGAGAGCGGCTCCATATATTTCATTGAATGTGCAGTCATGGGGTATAATGACCTCTGATATATTATGTGTAGGAGAGTCCTCCTCTCCTTCCTAAAACAACCTCCACAGACAGATACCTGCTCCACGGCTACCCTCCAGCCACAAGACCATTTCCTTATACCTTTTTATTCACAGCTCTTATACCTGCTTAAGGCTCTGTCCTTTTCACTGTTCCATATCCTTCCCCATCCCCCGCTCCAGCGCCTGGCCTTTTCACAGCTTCGCTCCATGCTGCATTCAATGTCATGCTGCATAAAGCGCTCACACCTGAAGTTACGCCTTTGAGCTCAACTTTCAGATACCATAACTTACTGCCATAAGCTCTGTTGAGCTGTTGAGCTTTATCCTTCGCTTACAAGTACTCCATGCGCAGATTTAAAAGGCGACTCCTGTGCCATACCAGTAAGGTCACCTGATCCTGATCAAATGATGACTGCTGCAAGCGACCCCGCAAGGAGGCTTCAATCACAGCAATGCCTGGAGGGCATCAATGCAGGTCATATGTTATTAACACAAAGCCAGAGTGCAGTATGCACAGGCCAGACAATCCCGTAGTCACGGGGCAGTAAGCATGGGGATCAGAAAAACAGACAAAGGGGTGACAATAACGGAGCCTGGCTGCCAGTGCAGTCTGGCAGTCAGGTAGCAAGGACATTCTGTAAGCCCGGCAGGCAGGACAGCCCTGTGCCGGGAAGGCAGGGGAGCTCTGTGCCGGGAAGGACTGATGTTGGAAAAAATGATGCTGGAAAGACTGATGTCCGGAAAGCCTGGGTATCAGAAGTCATCTGTAGGCAGAGATGAGCGGCTGCCGGCAAAGGCCTGACTGAAGTACAGGGAGTTCAGTATGGCCTCAGACTGGGAGGTCACAGCCACACCCTGAACAAAGGCGGCACGCCACAGAGGTATTTTGTTGCGCTGAGCCAGATTGCGGGTATAAGTTTTGAGGCTTTCGTAATACTTGACCCACAGGTCATTGAGACGCTTGAGCTCCCTGGCATCCTGACTGGAAACAGAGGCAATGGAAGCTACTGTTTTGCGCAGGTCGCTGTAGTAGCTTTCATAATAGGTATTGGCCTCATAGGCGCAGATATCGCTGTCACGGCTGGAGATGCATTTGCGCAGCAGGAAGTAATCTCCAAAACCATAATTTTTGTAAAGCGAAAGCATGGTAAGAGCAAATCCTGAGCGCAGATGCTCACCTACGGCATCCTGAGCATCATCACTGTAGAAAACCGATGCTGTCCACTCACGGGCAAAACGATCCCAGTTATTGAGAACTTCCTGATACTCCTGATTAATCATGCCCAGATTGCGCAAATCAGTACTGATACTGCGCACACAGTCACTGCTGGCAAAGAAGAACTGATCGCCATTGGAGCCTTCAAATACCGAGCAGCGTGCTTCAAGCGGCTCTCGGGTGGTTGTCTTGCCATTGGTACCCTGAACAAAGGTATACTTGGGTCTCAGATGCAGTGACTCAGGATATCCGGCCAGACGCCATATACGCATCAGCATCTGACGGTACAGTACCGGTCTTATAGCCTGGGCTTTGCTGATTGGCGGCAGAGCGCTGCTTAATTCCTGGTAGAAATTATGCCAGGCACTAATAGCCTCAGAGGCATTTTGCTGCGGAGAAAGAAAACCGGTCAGGCGGCGTGACAGCACTGAAGCATACTTGACCGTCTCGAGCTCATAGCGGTTGTCCATGGTGTAAAGGAAAGTGGACGGATCTTCCTTGAGCTTGAGAATGTCGTAATAGCTCTGAGGATACTGACGGATGCGGGTATCAGAAAAGAGCGAGAACAGTGTCAGGTAGTAGTCAAAATCATCAAGATGACGGTCAGGATGCTTGAAATCCATACGAGAGGTATCAAGCAGCACGTTATTCCACAGCATGACATAGCGCTGATAGTGACCGGTAGGATCCTTGAAAAACTCAGGCAGGAATGACAGAGCCTGTTTGCCATGAGCCTCATAAATGTCATCAAGAGCCGCCCGGCACTTGTCTGTAAGCACAAACAGCGGCATCTCATTTACTGAGTCAATGGAGCTTACGAGGCCGTTAACTACAGGGCGCTCAATCTTGCTTTCATAGTTGTAGCGCAGACACAGACTGTCAATATCGCGATAGGTCTCATCATCATCGCTGCTGCTGCCCCCTCCGGCACTGCCGCGCTGAGCAACACTTACCGGATGGTCCCGGCCGCCCATGCTCTCTGCCCTGCCGGCTTTTACAGCTCCGGCCGCGCCCTGACCAGAGACAGCTGCAGACTGGGCTGCGCCGGTTGCGGATCCATCTGCCGTTCTGGCTGCCGTGCCAGCTGAGACTCCTGCAGCTGTAGCGGCTCCGGCCGCGTCAGCGCCATTGTTATGTGGCTTTGATCCTGTGGAGGCTGAGGAGTCAGAGGAGCTGCCGGAAGGTGATGCGCTGGCAATGACATTATCAGCCTTGCCTGTAGAGGGCTTCATATTGCCCGAGATAACAGCGCGCCTGTCGACTTCAGAATCATGATGGCGGTTAAAGCCATGGCGTGGCCATAAAATACCGGACAGCAGCTGCTGGTTGCTGCTGAAATTATGCTCATTGCTGAGAGTTACACAGGAGCGGGCCACCTCGCTTAAAACCAGGTTGGCATTGCTCATGGAAAAGGAAATAACCTGGGGAATCTTGAGAAAAAGAGCGTCATCCCTGGTAAATTCCATTTCGAAATTAGGACTGTCAGGCAGAGTAATCAGGAAATTGGCGCCCACCTGAAATTCAAGAGAATTGCCCTGGACCTCGGCATAGACATGAGTGACTGTGCCATCAACATTAAGGTTGACCGGCATAATGCCTGAGGCACTGTGTTCATGAGGCAGGAGCACGCTCAGACGGTAGGCATAAGGCTGATGGCGTGAGCACAGCACTACCTGAAGCTGGATCTGTTCACGTGTGTTAACAAAGGCGGCTACTTCAGCTCCGCCATAGGAGTAATCAAGACGGCCAGCCTCCCACATTTCAGTGAGAAGTGCATGACTTCTAAAAGGAAGGAACAGCAGTGCGGCAGAAAGGATAAATCGCACCGCAGGAAGGACAACAATAAAACTGAACAGGGCCCGTAATACCAGCACTATTGAGGTCAGGCGGTAAAAAATGGTCAGCACTGACGGACCGATCATGTTTGATGCAGTCTCGTAATGACACATTTTTCCAGAGTCATACCTGACAGTGCTTTCTTCCATAAGCCCCAAAACTCCAACCGTAACAGCCGCCGTAAGCTGGCAGAAGCCATATGGCAGTTATTACGATCTGACTCCCCCACATTAAAGTATGGCTGTGACATGCCAGCGCTAAAGTGCATGCCCATCCTTACAATCACGAAATTCTGTGGATCGGCAGGCTTCATACTGACATTATGACGGAGTTAGACAGGTAAGAGCTGTGCGACATGCTGAAGCATCAGCTCAAGCCTCAGGTGCAGCCCCTGGTGCAGCCTTAGCTGCAGGCTGAACTTCATGGTAACAGTCCTGTGGAACCTGTACCGACCAGAAATAAACTTATGTCATATGTCAGATATCTGCGGCAACCGCCACTGCAGACCGGGCTGAGGAGAAAGCCAGGTGTCTGCATGCCCTGCACTGAAAAAGTACAGACACTTACGCACATATTACCGCATAATCATACCCTGCTGAGACAACTGCCCATTTTTTGTGAGTCCCGTGCACAGCCAAAGTGCCACATGGCTGGACAAATCCCCATACACAGGCCCATCAGCGCTCCCAGACTATGGTACCAGGCACCATTTTTGTGATTATTCAGCTCACCTCAACTCTGTCGCATCATGAACTAAAATGCAAAAACCCGCCGGAGGCGGGTTTTTGCATTTTCAGGTCACAGCCTGCGGCTCAGCTGCATAAAGCTGTTGCCGACGACAGCTGCGGCGGCATCGGCTTAAGCGGAGGCGGCCGCTGACTGCATTAGCGCAGCTTGGCAAAGTCGCGGCTTAATGCCTGCAAAGTCAGCTGCTTGGTCTTGGTAGCCTTGGTACGGTTGAAGGAGACCACCATGGTGTACAGCAGTTCACAGATATGGATTTGAGCTGTCATGGTTGCAGCACTGTCGCCCTGCAGGGCACCCTCTTCATTACCATTGAAAATGACGTAGTCTGCCATTTCAGTAATCTTGCCAACAGGATTATTGGTAATGGCAACAGCCAGAGCACCGGTGCTCTTACCAATGGAAAAGGCCTTAAGGGTTTCGTAGCTGCCGCCCTTTTGAGACAGGGCAATAACCACATCACCAGGGCCCAGCATGGCAAGGGAGGTATACATGAAGTGGCTCATGGCCTCAGCATAGGCATCAATGCCGATACGGCACAGCTTGTTCTTGAAAAAGAGTGCGCTCAGGCAGGAGTTGCCCACACCTATAATGAATACCTTACGGGCCTTGAAAATAGCATCTGCAACAGGGTAAAGAACCTTCTCATCAAGGTTCATGATGTTCTCTGACAGTGAGCGGGAAATAGCCAGCTTGAGCTTTTTGGCTATAACCTCATGACTGTCGCCATCGACAATGTTGGAATCAAGAATCTGCTCCTGGTTGCGGGACTTGCCGGCAATTTCCTTAATGAGCTCGAGCTGGAACTCCTTGAAACCTGGATAGTTGAGCACCTTTGCCAGACGGATAACAGTTGCCTCACCAACACCTGCAGCTGAGGCAATTTCGGTTACGTTCTTAACCATGACCTCATCAGGACTGGAGAGAATAAAGCGGGCCAGGCGCTTAAGAGCTATAGGCAGATCCTCCTCAATTGATCTGAGGGTACTGATAATCTTTCCTTTGATATTGTTAGGGATAATCAACTTGCCCATGGTTAATTCCTTAGTCAGGCCTCAACTCAGCCTTACTGCCCTGATTTCAGCGTTTTTAACTGTGCCAGCCCCTGATCGGGCTCATTATGTACTGTAAGCCATAACAGCATAATCTGTATACGGATTACGCTGTCACTGCTCAAGACAGCAGTGTCAGAAAACGGCATACCTTGCATAAATTCATCTGACAGCTCTGGTATCTCTGTTACGCAGCAGCCTGTACAGCATGAAAATCATGTGCAGTAAGTAGTGACTTTGGTGAGGCGGCCCGGAGGGAGATTCATATAAGCTCTTGGCAATCGCACAAAGCGTGACACAGACAAGGTGAATGCGCAGCTGCTGATGCATTATCCCTGGCCGCCTGTCAAGCATCATGAAGCCTGGCTCAGGCAGCATGCATCAGATATTCACTGGAAGAAAAGCTGTGTTCCGATATGAAAACTATGGCCCTGTCCGTGGCCAGATTTGTACAGTCAAGCAAATTTAAAGAAGGGCTGTGCCTCATCACCAGCGGTGTTCATCAATTCGGACAGCAAAAGCTCAAAAACCTGTACAGCAGCACCTGTCAGGTCCATGCCCGTATTCTGTCCTTACATCATGTCTTCCGTTCAGACAGTAATATATCCCGTTAACTGTCATATATAAAAGCCGCTGTCCTGTTGATACTTATCCCAAGGTATTACGGATCTGATATCGCTGTAACAGCAGACATCAATACTGTCAGATCCCTAACACACACCCATTTAGCTGACCTCAAAGATAAGGCATGGCGCCGCGCGCCTTTGGTCCAGCCACAATGGGATCTGAAACTTCTACAGCAGCATGAAGCACGATTAATCAATTATAGACTTATTTTTATGCAAAATACGCAAAATTCGCCATCAATATGCCCATGTAAACGTAAACATGGCTCAACAATGGCCTGATAACGGGCTTTTTTACCAAAAACAGCTCCATTAACCCTGGATCCAAGCCCCTGATGCGCTGCACAGACCAGTTTTTTCATCCCTGGCGAACACTTGTTCGCATCAGTCCCTGCAATCAATACTCAGTGCTCTCAGTAAGCACAGAGCACATGCCTGCCTGTCACTGCAGCCCCAGCATGGCCATGAATTCAGCCATGCCAGAAAATGCTGCCAGTACCCTCCTCCCACTCGCGCAATGGCCGTCAGCCCCCTCCTCCCACTCGCGCCATGGCCGTCAACAGCTTCCTCAAAGCCTGCACAGGACTTACGGCGGCTTCATCACACCCTGCACAGGACTTACGGCGGCTTCATCACACCCTGCCCATTACATTCGGGGGCTTCATCAAAGCCTGCGCCATGACCGTCAGCACGATACTGTCGGCTGCATCCTGATCGATATGACATCATTACACTCATATATGCGCCTGTACCAGGGCGGACTGCAGTCATGATGATGAAATCCACGGCCAGCATCTGTCATACATATATATTTCTCTGTACCTGATTTGCCCAGACAGCAGCACATGCAAGCTGCATTAGGATACTTTGACGTCATGCCTGTACCTGCAGTCCTGTTACTGAGGCTGTCTGCAATTTCTGATCTGCCATACGCCAGAAGAGCTTATGTCTGCATAGCGGTAATGCTCAATACAGCAGAAAAGTGGCTTATAAATGCAGCATGCCCGTGACCATTAACATAATGTCCTGCACCACATCATGCAGGTATAAGCATAGACAGGAGCGGAGAAAAAGAGGTGGAGAAAAATTTCACTATGGGTGATGCTGGCTGAAAAACACCTGAAGTGAGGGTGATTTTTCTGTCTGCTGCACAGCAAAGAGAGTGATATTCAGGCTTTTTATCAGATGTTGGAGTGATTATTTCAGAGCGAGAACTACACCATAATGACCATTTGCTTAAAAATTGATAACAGCTAATCAAGATGATTCAGACGACATAAGAGCTAATGTATGCTGTTTTGCGCAGACAGGGCTTATTTATGGAGTTTCTCCTTTAAGGAAAACTATACAGAATTAACCATGGATATAAGAACGGATCACAGTTTTGTGTTTTGCTAAAAAGTTGCATCTGATAGCCCATGTCGAAATTGTGAAATTTTGCTCCAAATTGGTCTGCAAAGCCTTTATATATGGCGTTAAAGCTCATAAAGACGGGCTTGAACAAAATTATCGCGTCTTGCAAGCACAAACCGCTTATAAATGAGCCTTTATGCACAACTCGTGATGCAGATCTCAAAATTGTGCGTACAAGATTGTGAAAAAATTTTCTTATATTAATATTGAGAGTGAAATTTAACTCCAACTTATCAACTTGGGGCCTTTGTCTGACTATCCCTCTATCCCAAATATCCCTCAGCCAGACAGAGAACGTAAGACAGGCTGGTGCAAGCAGCAACGTGCATCAGAATGGAAATGCCGAGAGTTTAAGCAATCATGGAGTTTGCGATTATCAGGAGTTTTGTCATATGAAGATTAAGCATTTAGCCGCCGCCTTAGCTTTAGGCGCAATGACCACCACATCAGCTTTTGCTGCCGCTCTTCCAGATCTGCCAGTTCCATTCAAGTCTGGCGCCGGTGCCATGAACGATGGTGTTATTTACGTTGGTTTAGGTACCGCCGGTCAGGACTGGTACAAGCTGGACACCAAGGCCAAGAGCCCTAAGTGGGAAGCCATTGCCAAGTTCCCTGAAGCTGCTCGTGATCAGGCTCAGGCTGTTGCTTTAAATAACAAGATCTACGTATTTGGTGGCGTAGGCAAAATCACCTCAGATATCCTCTCCGTATCCAATGAGGTATTTGAGTACGATCCTGCCAAGAACACCTGGTCAAAGCTCTTAACTCGCTCACCAATCGGCCTTACCGGTCACACCGTAGTAAGTGCTGATGGCAAGAACGCTATTGTAGTAGGCTCTGTTAACAAGGAAATCTTTGACGGTTACTTCAAGGATCTTGATTATGCAGCCAAGAAGGGTAACAAGGCCCTGACTGACAAGATCAATGCCGACTACATCAGCAAGCCTGTAAAAGACTACTTCTTCAATAAGGCTGTTTTACAGTACGACCCTCAGGCTAATGCCTGGTCATATTTAGGTGATTTACCTTACTTTGGTACTGCAGGTTCAGCTGTTGCTGTTGACCCTAAGGACCAGAGCGTCTTCGTTGTAAACGGCGAGCGCAAGCCTGGCCTGAGAACTGCAACTGCTGTTGAGTTCTCTGTTGTCGACGGCGCTGCACGCTTCACTCCTGCTCCAGACCTCATTCCTGCAAAGGGTGAGAAGGTTCAGGAAGGTGTTGCAGGTGCATTCTCCGGTTACTCCAACGGTACCCTGGTTGTTATTGGCGGTGCCAACTTCCCAGGTTCCACTGCCAAGTACGCCAAGGGCAAGAACTTTGCTCACGAAGGCTGCACCAAGACCTGGCGCGACGAGATCTACACCTATGCTGACGGTGCCTGGACCTTTGCCGGCAAGCTGGACACTCCAATTGCCTACGGTGTAAGCATCCAGAACGGCGATGAGTTAATCATGGTCGGCGGCGAGACCTCCGGTGGTAAGGCTACTACCGATGTGATCACCGTATCTGTCAAGGACGGCAAGGTTGTTACTGAGAAGTAATACTGAGCCAGCTGTAATTCAATTTTATTGAACCAAAAACTTACGTTTAGGATAAAAAATGCGCTTATCAAAACTCGCTCTGGGATTAGGTTTAGCCGCTGTTGCCGTAACCGCTGCCAACGCCGCTAAGGTTACTGTTGACCTCCGTCACGAGTACCGTACCGAGTACGGCCAGAACTTCGATCGTATCTGCTTCATTACCGCTTTTGACAACGGTATTGGCGCTTACGTTGACTCCTCAGTCAAGTCTGGTCACATCCTCGAGCAGCCAACTGACCCTAGCTATAAGGAAGGCCAGTGGGGCGACTTCGCAGCTAACGCTGTTGAGATGAGCTTATGGTGGGGCTTCAAGTTTGGCAACTTCACCGTAACTCCAGGTATCATCACTGAGACTTCAACTGATACTTTCTACAAGCCATATCTGCGTCTGCAGTACAACACCGACTTCGGTCTGTGGTTTGCCGTACGCCCACGTTACGACTACCTGCGTAACTCCGGTGGCAGCGATCCTGACTGGAAGCGTGCCCGTGTTGATGCCTGGCTTGGCTACAACAAGGACAACTGGGGTGTTAACTACAACTTCACTTGGATGAAGGCCCTCAATGACAATGAGAATGGCACCAAGCAGGTTCTGTTTGACAACAAGGACACCAACTACGAGCACAACGTAGCATTCAACTACCGTATCGGTCAGTGGAATCCATATGCTGAAATCGGTGATATTGGTGTAAACGGTGCTACTGACAAGCGTCAGATGCGCTTCCGTGTTGGTGTTCAGTACACCTTCTAATCCCTGGTTGAGCTGATTTTCATCCGAAAAATTACTTAAACCATGGTCGGAGGCCATTGCCCCTGTGGGGCGGCCTCCACCCTCCTGCAGCTTCGGCTGCAGGAGTTTGACAGTTGCTAAAAAACTGCTCATCACAAAAGGCACACAGATGCCGCGCAGCCGGGCTGCAGAATATGGTGATCAGCTTTTTATCCGCTGTTGCCAGACAAAAACCTATGTGTGTTATGGTTTTTGGCAGGACATTGTAGAGAGCTGACTGGAAAAAACCGGATCAGTTGTGCATTTGACTGGCAATAACAGACATCGATGTAAACGTTGCCAGTGATCCATGCTTTCCTTGTCAGCTAAGACGTAGCTGAGGTTAATTCGATGCTTTTTGAACAGTTTAAGAACAAGTTGATCATTTCCTGCCAGGCACTTCCAGATGAGCCACTCCACAGTCCCTTCATCATGGGACGCATGGCTCTTGCAGCCAAGCAGGTAGGTGCCGTAGCCATCCGCTGCCAGTCAGTTGAAGACATCAAAGAAATCAAAAAGGTAACAGGCCTGCCAGTTATTGGTCTTATCAAGCAGAATTACGACGATTCAGAAATCTACATCACCCCTACCCGCAAAGAAGTTCAGGCTTTAATCGATATCGGCTGCGAAGTAATTGCCCTTGACGCTACCATGCGCCGTCGCCCAGGTGACGAGAAGCTGGAAGACCTGGTCAAGATGATCAAAGATGCCGGACTTCTGAGTCTTGCCGATATTTCCAACGACGAAGAAGCTCACAACGCAGAAAAGATTGGCTTTGACGCCATTTCCACCACCCTGTCCGGTTACACCCCATACAGCCCTAAGTTTGAGGGCCCGGATCTTGGCCTGGTAGCCCGTCTGGTTGCCACCTGCAAGATCCCTGTATTTGCCGAAGGCCGTATCAATACTCCAGCTGATCTGGTCCGTGCCTATGAGGTAGGTGCCTACGGCGCTATTGTGGGCTCAGCTATTACCCGCCCACAGGTTATTGGCAAGTGGTTCATTGATGCCCTGCCAAAGGTCTGATTTCAGTACTGGCGCTGCCGGCAAGTGTAAATAAATCCCGACGCGCAAATTTATTAACCCTGTACTTTTTACGCAGAAAGCACTGAGCAGGTTCGCAAAAATACTCAGACCTGCCGTGCCGTAAACTGCGCACCAGTTTTTTTATTAAGTGGAGACATCCCAAATGGCTTACAAGAAGATCGGTGGTATTTATTCTGCTCTGTTAACCTCTTTTGACAAGGACGGCAACCTCAATGAGAAGGGTATCCGTGAGCTGGTCCGCCACAACATCGACGTTAACAAGGTCGACGGTTTATACGTTGGTGGCTCTACCGGTGAGAACTTCTTATTAAGCACCGAAGAGAAAGAGAAGATCTTCAACATCGTTAAGGATGAGGCCAAGGATCAGTGCCAGTTAATCGCTCAGGTTGGTTCCTTAAACATCAAGGAGTCCGTACATCTGGCCAAGCTGGTTACCGATCTGGGTTACGACTCCTTATCAGCCGTAACTCCTTTCTACTACAAGTTCTCTTTCAACGAGATCAAGGATTACTACAACACCATCCTCAAGGATGTTGACAACCAGATGGTTGTTTACTTCATCCCATTCTTAACCGGCGTTAACATCACTGTTGATCAGTTCAAGGAGTTATTCGCCAACGAGAAGATTACCGGTGTCAAGTTCACCGCAGGTGACTTCTACTTATTAGAGCGCTTCCGCAAGGCTTTCCCTGAGAAGGTATTATTCGCAGGCTTCGACGAGATGATGCTCCCTGCTACCGTTCTGGGTGTTGACGGCGCTATCGGTTCCACTTTCAACGTAAACGGCGTACGTGCCCGTCAGATCTTTGAGGCCGCCAGAAAGGGCGACATCAAGACTGCTCTGGAAGTTCAGCACGTCACCAACGACTTCATCTCTGATGTTCTGGCCAACGGCCTGTATGGCACCTTAAAGATCTGCCTGCAGGAAGCCGGTGTTGAGGCAGGCTACTGCCGTCAGCCTATGGGCGCCTACTCCCCAGAGATGATTGAGGAAGCCAAGAAGATCTACCACAAGTACTTCTAAGACTTGCTCACATCTGTTTAATCGCCCGGGTCAGGCAATACAGCCGGTATTGCCTTACCTGAGCAGTCTCCGGGCTTTTCCCATGCTCTGAGCCCGGAGACCATGGCAGCAATGCCACGGATTCATTACGGGCATTTTTTTTTGCCTGTAATACGGCAGCGGAGCAGCAACACCGCTGTCAAAACGGACCACACACACTCTAGCCCCTCAAGGACGCAAGTCCCCAGGGGGCTATTTTAGACAGGTTCGGTAAAGCGACTGAGGTCGTATATAACGACGGGATGTCGTGATTCTCCCCCACATTCAGGGCAATTGGATCGATACCAGATCAAACGCCTGAAGCTGCGTTCCTTATCTGACATGCGGTCCCCAGTCTTCTTCAAGATTAGTTTTTGAGGTTTTGTTTATGACTGAAGAACTACACGGTTTTACTTGGATTGATACCACCGTGCTGGTCGTCTATATGATAGGCGTGCTGTTAGCAGGTATTTACTTCTCCAAGAAGGAAATGAAAGGTA
Organism: Anaerobiospirillum sp. NML120511; assembly: GCF_023050955.1. Lineage (NCBI taxonomy): Bacteria > Pseudomonadati > Pseudomonadota > Gammaproteobacteria > Aeromonadales > Succinivibrionaceae > Anaerobiospirillum > Anaerobiospirillum sp. NML120511. The sequence continues at coordinate 23,278 of NZ_JALKIK010000019.1, read as the reverse complement.
AGGAATTCTTCAAGGGTGACGGATCTGTGCCTTGGTGGGTAACCTCCGTTTCCATTTTCGCAACCTTACTTTCCCCTATTTCTTTCCTCGCTCTGGCCGGTAACTCCTACGGCGGCACCTGGATGTTATGGTTTGCCCAGCTCGGTATGATCATTGCCATCCCTCTTACCATCCGTTTCTTCCTGCCAGTTTACGCCAAGCTCGACATCGACACCGCATACCACTACCTGGAAATCCGTTTCCAGTCCCCAGCCTTACGTGTTCTGGGCGCTGTTATGTTCGTGCTGTTCCAGCTGGGCCGTATGTCTATCGTTATGTATCTGCCTTGCGTAGCTCTGGCAAGTCTGACTGACATCAGCGTAGACGTTCTGATTATCGCCATGGGCGCCATCGCCATTGTGTACTCCTACACCGGCGGCTTAAAGGCTGTGCTCTGGACCGACTTCATTCAGGGTGTCATTCTGATCGGCGGTATTACCCTGACCCTGTTCTACATCATCTACAAGTTAGATGGCGGTCTTGGTGATGTTACCGACTCCTTAACTGTTGGCGGCCGCTTCCTGGCTGACAGCGAGAAGTGGGTTGACTGGACCAATCTGCTCGGCACCTCCGTACTGGTAACCCTCGTTGGTGGCGGTTTAAGTACTTTCTGTTCCTATGTTTCCTCTCAGGACGTTGTACAGCGCTTCACCACCACTACTGACGTCAAGCAGCTCAACAAGATGACCATCGGTAACGGTGTTCTGTCCATCTTCTGCGCCTCCGTCTTCTACATGGTTGGTACCGCTTTATACCTGTACTACCAGCAGAACCCTGAGTTAATTACCGAAACCTTCCGTAACTCTCAGGACAAGGTGTTTGCCTACTTCCTCACCTATGAGCTCCCAGTAGGTATCACCGGTATCATTCTGGCTGCCTTATACGCTGCCTCCCAGTCCACCCTGTCCACCGGTATTAACTCTGTTGCTACCTCATGGGTTATGGATATTCAGGTTAAGATCACTCCTAACATGGACTACGAGCGTCAGACCAAGATTGCCCAGTACATCTCCCTGGCTATCGGTATCTTCGCTATCCTCGTTGCCATGTACCTGGCCCGTCTGGACGTTAAGTCCGCCTATGAGTTATTCAACTCATTCTTAGGTCAGGCTCTGGGTGCTCTGGCTGGTGTATTCGTACTGGGTGCTTTCACCCGTAAGACCACTGCATTAGGCGCTTTCATCGGCTTCCTCTCTGCAACCGGCATTGTGTTCTACTGCAAGTACCAGGTTCCAAGCATCTCCTTCTGGATGTACGCTTTCATCGCCATGGCTGTAACCCTGATTGTTGGTATCGTAGTATCAAAGATTCAGGCAGCTGTAACAGGCAAGACCTTTGAAGCCCCAGAAGGCTCTACCTACTTAACTGCTACTGCCGGCAAGTAATCTGCCCGCAGCACACCGTAAGGCAGCCGCTACAATGGGCCTGAGCCCGGCAGCTGCCACGGCAGCAAAATCGAATCATAGAAAATAACCTACATAAGCAGGGCCACGTCCCTGCTTTTTTTGTTTGCTCTCATGGCCCGGCTCCCAACCGTGCCCCGCCCAACATGCCCTGCCCGCTGGGCATGGCATGACTGAGCCATGCCTGGCATGGCCGGCCAGGCAGGGCCCGACCTTGCGTGGTGCGGACTGGACCATGAGGCTGACAAGGCTGTTTACGGGAATAAATATGCAGCAAGACTTATATGTGCTCATTGATATCGGCGGCACTGCCATCAAGCATGGCGTAGCCACCCTTGACGGAACCCTTATGGAGCGCGGTGAGATGCCTACCGAAGCCAAAGAAAAGGGCGGTCCGGGCATTGTAGAAAAGGTTAAGAGCATCACCCGTGCTGCTCTTGATACCCACGGTGATCTCATAAAGGGCGTCAGCATCTCCACTGCCGGTATGGTTGATCCTGAACTGGGCAAGATTGTTTACTCCCTGCCAGATGCTATACCCGACTACACAGGTGTTAACTACAAGGAAATCATCACCCGCGAGTTCTCCCTGCCATGCGAGGTAGAAAACGACGTCAACTGCGCTGCCATGGGTGAGATGTGGCTTGGTGCCGGTAAGGGCTGCCACAGCGTATTTTGCATGACCATCGGTACCTCCATTGGCGGCGCCATGATCTGCGATGGCAAGCTGATTAGCGGAGCCTCCAACTCAGCAGGTGAGATTGCCTACATGCGCGTTCCAGGAGGCATGCTCCACGAACTGGCCTCCACCACTCATCTGGTCAAATACTATGCGCAGCTGCGCGGTGAAGATGTCTCAAAGGTAAATGGCATACGTATTTTCAATGAAGCCGAACAGGGCGATGAGATCGCAATCAAGGCCATTGACGAGCTTATCGAGCACCTTACCGACGGTATTACCAATGTAGTATCCGTACAGAATCCTCAGGCTGTTATTTTAGGTGGCGGTATCATGGCCCGTGACGAATACCTGCGTCCACGCATTGAGGCCTCACTCAAAGAGAAGCTGCGTGACATTGTGTTCCGTGCTACCCGCATTGAGTTTGCAACTCTGCGCAACGACGCCGGCATGTTAGGCGGATTCTACAACTTCCGCCAGCGCCGTGGCCTGGCCTGATAACAGCGCCATGCTACCAGGGCACCCACACAACAGCGCAGCTCTACAGACACACAGCCGCCAGCCGCACCGCCGCCCCAACCGGCGGCTGCGCTGCGGGCAGCCGGGGCACTGACAGCTGACGGGCCCCGATAAAAGCGCAAAAAAAGAGGTATGACCCTGGGGTCATACCTCTTTTTTCTTTCCACACACTGAGCTGTCGTCAGGCTCATTTCCTTGCTCTGTGAGCCTTCAGAAGCTTCGGATCAACACGCTTATTTAACAGCGACCTTAACCACTACCTTAACTACGTCTACAGGCTTGCCCTGATAGGCGATACGAGGCTGGTGGCCCTCCTCTGGAGGAACAATAGCAAATTCACCAGGCTTTAAGGTAACGGAGGTGTAAACCTCTGGAGTGCTCAGGTAAACCATGTCATTGGCAGGATCTTCTTCAGTTACCTGGCAGTCCTTGCGGAGGCAGACATTAAAGGACTCAATGCCCTGAGCCAGATACTGGATATCGAAGTAATCGTTGTGAGCCTCAAAGCGGATAGCCTCGAATGGAACAGTGGTATAGCGCTGTACCAGAGCAAAAGCACCCTCGCAGATGTCATAACGGCCGTTTTCAAGCTTGGTGGCGTCGTTGTTCTTTAACCACTCAATGCTCCTGGCGAACTTCTCAGACAGATAATCGTACTTACCAGCAAGCTCAAGGGAAGTAGCTAACATGTAATGTGCTCCTTTTCTATTGTGTGTGCGAAGAGCTGATGCTCTTCTTCCATACATATATTTTACGCCCTTAATCCCCCTGGAAACAGTGTTTTTATCACGATTTACCAACCTTTTTTCCTGGTAAAAATCCCCCGTTTTTTCCACCTGGCAGCCTCACATTTCCCGCCACAACTATCTGCCCAGGCCCCGTCACCAGCATCCACCAGCTTGCGCACATAACACTTTATAAAACGCGACATACAACACTTAGCACCATCAAAACACCACTACATGCTTTACATAACCATATTGAAAGCAAAATATCAATACCTGCTCGGCTGAATAACTACGGCCCGCCCGCCCGCCTGACTAACTGAATAACTACGGCCCGCCCGCCCGCCTGTCTAACTGAATAACTGACAGAACGCACGCCTGTCTGACTAACAACCTGCCGCACTGCCTGCCGCACTGCCTGTTGCCAACCTCCCTGCCCGGCTACCTTAATGACTGCATTAAGAGCACTGCCTCGCCAGCAACTCATACATATGCGCAGCCCAATAATATGCGCTGCAGCATACCCTACACACCTGCCCAAGAGCAAAGCCATATACAAGGGCCTGCAGCTAATACTGTAGTCCCAGCTGATAATGAAGTGAGTTGCAGAGCACAAATGCCCGAAATGACCCAAAATCGTTAAATTTCTGGTCAAAATGCAGAAAAACAGCTCATTTTTGCTGAAAAACGACTAACAAACGCCAAAATGCATATTTGAATCTCCCTGACACAGCATGACAGTGTCAGCACCAGACAGCACCAAAATCAACGAAGCCTGTAGCAGGGAATAACTCACCTCAGCTATGTCTGGCGTTGCACAAGCTGCATTGCGTCAGCCACAGCACGCGAGTGCATCTGTTGCAGCAACGACTCACCCCATATCCCAATGCCGGCCTGTTAAATCTGCAGCAGCCCCTGAGAGCCAGCTGGCAGCAGCAGTCTGAGCAACAGTGAAAGCAAGCGTAATTTGAACCAGCTATGTTGTTAGCTGCTTTATTGATAAATATGAGGAAGACTCACTGGGATGCTGGGCTATGTTAGGCAAACGCTATGGCAGCTGAGCGCTGGGATGCTGGGTTCTGAGGGAAAGTGCTATGTCAGCGGAGGGCTGGGAGCCAGGTTCTATGGGCAAAGCGCGATGTCAGCGGTGGGCGGGGTGCCTGGTTCTGTGGGCAAAGCGCGGTGTCAGCGGAGGGCTGGGGTGCCTGGTTATGTGAGCAAAGCGCGATGTCTGCGGAGGCAGGGTTGCCAGGCGCTGTGATCAAAGCGCGATGGCTGATGGGCGCGGGGATGCCATGTTATGTCGGGAGCGCGATAAAGGTTGACGCGCTGCTGCTGGCTGGTCAGGGTAATGGGAGGGCGGAGGTGACTGATTTGGCGGCGGGTTGGACCTGGTGATGCAGGTGCTGTGATGATGCTGCGAATAAAAAAGCCCCGGCCTGTTAAGGTCGGGGCTTTTTTTTTGGATGGCTGCTCTGGCCGTCAGGCCAGGGCAGCGCGGTGACATGCTTTAGGCACCAAAGTTATCGAAGAGGATGTTCTCGTCTTCAACACCGAGGCTGTGGAGCATATCAACACAGGACTTGGTCATCATTGGAGGGCCGCACATGTAGAACTCGCAGTCCTCTGGAGCCTTGTGGTTCTTCAGGTAGTTCTCATAGAGAACGTTGTGAATGAAGCCGGTAGCACCAGTCCAGTTATCCTCTGGCATAGGCTCGGAAAGGGCCAGGTGCCAGGTGAAGTTTGGATGATCCTTGGCCAGCTGGTCGAACTCGTCAACGTAGAAGGCTTCCTTCAAGGAACGGGCACCGTACCAGAAAGAAATGCGACGCTTGGAGTCAAGACGCTTTAACTGATCAAAGATGTGGGAGCGCATTGGGGCCATACCGGCACCACCACCGATGAATACCATCTCGTTGTCGGTCTCACGGGCGAAGAACTCACCAAATGGACCGGAAATGGTGACCTTGTCACCAGGCTTGAGGCTCCAGATGTAGGAAGACATGATGCCTGGCTTGATTTCCTTGAGCTGACGCAGAGGAGGGGTAGCAATACGCACGTTAAGCATAATGAGACCCTTCTCTTCAGGATAGTTGGCCATGGAGTAAGCACGGATGGATGGCTCATCAACCTTGGAAACCAGGTCGAACAGACCAAAGTGATCCCAGTCGGCACGGTACTGCTCAGGGATATCAAAGTCCTTGTAGTACACAGTGTGGGCAGGGGCCTCAATCTGAATGTAACCACCGGCGCGGAATGGAACTTCCTCACCCTCAGGTACACGCAGACGGAGCTCCTTAATGAAGGTAGCTACGTTATCGTTGGAGATAACTTCACATTCCCACTTCTTAACACCGAAGATCTCAGCTGGAAGCTCGATCTCGCAGTCACCCTTGAGGGTAACCTGACAGGCAAGACGCCAGCCTTCACGGATCTGACGCTTGGTGAAGTGAGAGAACTCGATAGGTAAGACGTCGCCGCCACCCTTGGTGACCTTGACCTTACACTGACCGCAGGCACCACGGCCGCCGCAGGCTGAGGAAACGAAGATACCCTTGTCGGATAAGTCATTTAACAGCTTGGTACCGGCCTGGCACTTAAAGCCTAAGGATTCATCACCATTTACACCAATGGTAATGTCTCCAGAATTAACTAAGAAGCGCTTGGCGATGAGGATCAGGGCAACTAATACAGCTACCAGGATCACAAACATCACAACGCCTGAAACGATTGTAAACATGCTTACTCCTTAGAGCGAAATGCCGGAGAAGGACATGAAGCCGATAGCCATCAGACCGGAGGTGATGAACACCAGGCTTAAGCCACGTACGCCTGCTGGAGCATCGGAGTACTTTAAGCGCTCACGGATAGCAGACAGCAGTACGATTGCGATTGCCCATGAGGCACCGGAACCAAAGCCGTATACCACAGACTCTGCGAAGTTGTACTCACGCTGAACCATGAAGGAAACACCTGCGAAGATAACGCAGTTTACAGTGATTAATGGCAGGAAGATACCAAGGGCACTGTAAAGTGATGGTACGAACTTGTCCAGGAACATTTCCAGAACCTGAACCAGAGCAGCAATAACACCGATGTAGGTAATGAAGCTTAAGAATGACAGGTCGAGACCTTCAACCAGTGCATTTGGCTTTAAGACGTAGGTGTTAACAAGGTTGTTTACTGGAACAGCAAGGATCTGCACCATGATAACGGCGGCGCCCAGACCTGCGGATGTAGTAACTTTCTTGGACACAGCCAGGAAGGTACACATACCCAGGAAGAAGGCCAGAGCCATGTTCTCGATGAAGATACTCTTAACGAGCAGAGAAAGATAATGTTCTACCATTGTTATTAACCCTCTCTGTGAGTCTCGTACTCAGGCTGCTCAACCAGGTCCTTACGGAAGGTCTTAACAACCCAGATTAACAGGCCTACCAGGAAGAAGCCGCATGGTGGCATGATGAGCAGACCGCATGGTACGTACCAGCCGCCGTTGTTTACAGTCTCGAATAAGGTAATGCCGAACCAGGAACCGGAACCGAATACCTCACGGACAGTGGCGATGATACATAAAACAAGCATGTAGCCCAGACCGTTACCAATACCGTCAACCATGGAGGTCATTGGAGGGTACTTCAGAGCGAAGCCTTCAGTACGACCCATAACGATACAGTTGGTAATAATCAGACCTACGTATACGGATAACTGCTTGGACAGGTCATAGGCAAAGGCCTTTAAGACCTGGTCAACCAGAATTACCAGGGAGGCAATAATGGTCATCTGAGCAATAATACGTACGGAACTTGGAATGTAGTTACGGGTGCAGGAAACTGCGAGATTGGCCAGAGCACAAACGCAGGTTACGGAAATACCCATAACGAATGCTGTCTTCATGGAAGAAGTAACAGCCAGGGAAGAACAGATACCCAGAACCTGAACCATTACCGGGTTATTGGCAATGAGCGGATCCAGAAGTACCTCTTTCCAAGTAGGAGTCTTTGCGTCACTCATTTAGAGCTCCCCCTTGCGAACATTTTCTAAGAAGGCCTTGTAGGCAACGTCGAACCAGTACTTGGTTGCGTTGTCAACACCACGTGCAGTCAGGGTAGCACCAGACAGGGAATCTACGTCGTAGTCCTTGCCCTCACCGTTGTGATCAGGGGTCTTGGTGATGTTGAAGCCACGGGTGCCGTCTTCACGGGTAATCTTCTTGTCTACCCATAAAGCCTGCCAGCGTGGGTTGTCAATCTCACCACCCAGACCTGGGGTCTCACCGTGGCTGTAGAAAGTTACGGCCTTCATGGTGTTGCCGTCGGTGTCAACAGCCAGGTAACCGTAAACGGTTGACCATAAAGCCTGACCGTAGAAAGGCAGAATGTAACGGACTACATTGCCAGCCTCATCCTTGGACAGATATACAGGCATTAACTTTGTGCGGGTACGGATACCGGCATAGTCAACGTCTGAAGGAATGGCGGTGTTGAACTCAGGGTTCTTGGCTAAAGACTGGAAGTTGTAGGCGTCAGCCTCGTTGTTAGGATCTTCAACGAACTTGCCGGTTTCGAGGTCAAGCAGCTTGGCCTCAATGTGAGTCTTGTAAGTTGCAGCAACAGAGCCCTTAATGTCAAAGCCGGAAACACGCAGGATATTTACCTGACGGTCATTGGCAATGGCGGCCTGCTGGAATGGACCTAATGCAACTACGGCACTGGAAACTACTACCGAGCATACTAAGCAGAAGCCGATAATAACAACGAAAGTGCCAAATACGGAGTCCTTATTGAGCTTAAGCACGGGCAAGTCTCCTCTTGATGTTGCGGTCGGTTGCTAAGTAGTCGAACAGCGGAGCCCAGCAGTTGGCAAACAGGATGGCGAGCATCATGCCTTCTGGGTAGGCTGGGTTAACGACACGGATAAGCACAACCATGACACCGATTAAGATACCGAATGCCCACTTGCCACCATTGGTGAAAGAAGAAGACACTGGGTCGGTAGCCATAAAGACGGTACCAAAGGCAAAGCCACCTAATACTACGTGCCAGATGAAGGTCATGGAGAACATGTAGTTGGTGTCAGAGCCGATAGCATTGAACAGGGAGGAGCAGATGAATGCGCCGACCAGAATGCCGACCATGATACGCCAGGAAGCAATACCCAGAATCAGGATGAAAGCAGCACCGATGATGATGCCCAGGGTGGAGCCTTCGCCCAGTGAGCCTGGGATGTTACCGAGGAATGCATCCATCCAGGTGATCTGCTCGCCCATGGTGTTGATCAGGGCAGCCTCACCACCTTCAGCCCACTGTGCCAGCGGAGTAGCACCGGTGAAGCCGTCAACTGGAACCCAGCAGGCGGTACCGGAAATAGAGGCTGGGTAGGCGAAGAAGAGGAATGCACGGCCGGTTAAGGCTGGGTTCATGAAGTTACGGCCGGTACCACCGAAGATTTCCTTACCGATCACAACGCCAAAGGAGATACCCAAGGCAGCCTGCCATAATGGAATGGAAGGTGGAACGATTAAGGCAAATAAGATGGAGGTAACGAAGAAGCCTTCACTGATCTCATGACCACGGACGATACAGAATAATACTTCCCAGAAAGAACCTACGGCGAATACGACGATGTAGATTGGCAGGAAGTAAACAAGACCGATAAGGAGCTTGCTGCATACGCCGGCATCAGCACCCAGAGAACCACCGAGCATCTGTACGATGGCGTAGTGGTAGTCAGAGCTGAACAGTGAGTAGCTGGCAGATGCGAGCTCGGCGCCGTTAGGCAGGCTGGCAAAAGCCATTACGGTCTGATCGCCAACGTTGTACCAGCCATAGATCATGGCAGGGAACACGGCGAAGAAGACAACGATCATGATGCGCTTGAGATCAAGGTAATCGCGCACGTGAGTGTTGCCGGTAGTTACATGACCGGAGGAATAAAGTAAGGTGAAAGTGCCTTCGTAGAGAGGGTACATCTTTTCGAGTACGCCACCCTTCTCAAACATTGGGGCAATTTTCTTAAAGAGACTTAACAACACGTATTAGCCCTCCAGCTCGATCTTGGTCAGGCTGCGACGGATGAGACGGCCGTAGTCGGTCTTGCCTGGGCAAACATAGGTGCACAGGGCAACGTCTTCCTCGGAAAGCTCGAGAATACCAAGAAGCTTGGCCTGATCGACGTCATTGATCTCAATGGAACGAAGTAACATGGTAGGCTCAATATCAAGAGGCATAACCTTCTCGAACTGACCGACCGGCACCATTGGACGGCTGCCGCCGTTGATTGAAGTATTGAAGATGTATTCGGATGGCTTGAACCATGAGGAGGCATAGGCATTGGAAGCAGAGTGACGCTTTAAGCCCAGGCCCAGCCAGCCCTTGAACAGGATGTCGTGCATCTTGCCTTCTTCAATGATTGATACCTGAGAGTGGTAACGACCAAGGTAGGCAAAAGCGCCGACAGCATTATTACCCCACAGTACGGAGCCGGAGATTACACGTACGCCATACTCGGAAGGAATGATCTCATTGGCAGAGAGCTCGGCAACGGAAGCACCCAGAATGGTCTTGACCAGACGTGGCTCCTTGGCGTTAGGACCGGCAATGGAGATAACGCGCTTGTTGTACAGCTCACCCTCAGTGAAGAGGTGACCAATGGCAATAACGTCCTGATAATTGATATGCCATACAGTCTTGTTCTCGGAAACCGGATCCAGGAAGTGGATATGGGTGCCGGCAAGACCAGCAGGGTGAGGACCTACGAAGATCTCTTCTGCAATTTCAGGAGCCTTGCATAAAGGAATGGACTTGTCGTCGTGGCAGACAAATACCTTTACGCCAAAACGGCTTAATACGGCCTGACCTGCGACAAAGGCATCAGCCTCGGCAGCAATCAGAGGACCTGCCTCAGGAGCCAGCGGGCTGGTGTCCATGGCGGTGATGAAGATGGAGTGTGGCAGGCTGTTGACATGAGGTACCTTGTCAAAAGGACGGGTACGGATGGCAGTCCACATGCCGGACTCAATCAGCTCACTCTTTACGTCTTCCAGTGACAGCTCGAGCAGCTTGTCAGCAGGAGTCTTCTTGAACTCGACACCCTTAACTGACTCGTCTACTTCGATAACGAGCGACTGGAATGCTCTACGCTCGCCGCGGTTGACTGCAACAACAGTACCAGAGGCTGGAGCGGTAAATCGTGTTCCAGGGTTTTTCTTGTCCTCGAACAGTACCTGGCCTTTTTTAACAGCTGAACCAACTTCAACAGCCATGGAAGGACGCAGACCAGGGTAGTCGCTGCCGATAATGCCGACATGCTTTACCACTGGACATGCGCCTATTGACTGCTCAGGTTGGCCGCTGATAGGCAGATCCAATCCTTTTTTGATGTTAATCATAGGCGGTTCCAATACAAAACATTAAGGAGTAAAACTCCACGTACTTCAGACTGACCTCTGTGCAGTGCCACAACGCTTATGGGTATCAGAACAGCTATAACCGCAGGTTTACACCGGGCCTTCCTGTACTGACATTCCACGGAACACCTCATCACTGAGGCGGCCGTGACGTGTCGGCGAGCAGGCACATTGCCTTACTTTTGTCAGATGTCATTGCTCATCAGCGCAGATACCCTGCAGGTACCAGGCCATGAGATGACAGCCGACGAAATCTGATGGGGTTCCCAAGAACACTCACTGTTACAAAAATCCTGTCAGCTACAATCACCAGCCCCATGTCAAAGCGCATAGCGCCATGCACTGCCAATCGCTGGCCCGAATTCTTATCTGAGGCGCTCACCGCACTTTACTTGTCATGCTTTAGTCAGGTGGTCCCGGGTACCTCTGACATTCTGTGTCCAGAGCATCCACGGAGGCTTAAAGCCTGTGACCACACTTATGCCAGCCTGACAGGCGCACACGCTTTACATAAGATATGGGAACTGTCGATTGTTAGCACTAATAAGAAAAACTTAGGGCAAAATCTTTGAATCAGCCTGAGGGTCACAACAAATTACTAAGGGCTAATAAGTCCACTGGCGGGAATGTACTCCTTATCACTAAACCCATTAGTGTCTTAAGAAATTGTCGTGAATTGAGGTTGTCTCACCTGATCAGAATATTATGTTACGGCCTGAAATGAGACGCCCGTCACATGCTGATTTGTGAGAAATTTATGAGTGAAATCAGGTACCTGCACCGTTAATTCAGAGGCAGGCATCAAGCACCAAATTTTAACACAAAATGACGGTCGTATCTAAGTCAACAGCCGCGAGCTTACGCCTTTGTGACAAAGCTAAAAAAATCTGAACCGCCTGCCATGAACCCTGGATGTTATCGATACTTTATAAACTTGCTTAACTAATTCCAATGTCACATTGATACAAGTCAAAACACACTCTGATTCTCTGGACAAAATAACATCCAGATCAGCTCGCCAGTGGCATATATCTTTTGTCTCTAGATACTATCAAAAGGCACTTTCAGGGCGCTCTCAAAGCCCGGTTTACAATTGCAGCCCAGGTATTTCACATCTCTGAATACTTCGGTCTTTCCCCAGGCTCATTAAGCACAAATGTTACTGTTACAAAACATGTAACATTAGTTTTCCTAATAATATAAAAGTTGTCAGACAATCTTTACTGACAAATTCAGATGTAAATTTGTCAAATCTGTGCCCCTTATTAAATCACGCGCGTCTATACACTCACATCTATGACATACAAGGATCCAGGACAAAATTACCCGGCCTCATAGCCCCCTTGCCGCCGCCTGATGCCATTCCCCCTGCAACCACGCCTTTGCCCCTGCTCCATGCCCTGCTCTGCTCACCATCATTCATGCCCTGCTCTACTAACCTGCAGGCATGGCTCCTGCCCGCCTGCATACATGGCCATGCCCCTGCTCTTTGTCATACTGCAGTCTATTAAGCCGGGGCACAAGGCGACTGTGAATGTATGCCAGGCACGGCAGTTTTGCGCAGGCTTACTGGCATGCATGCTGGCATGCATGCCAGGCTGCATGCAGCAACATTGAATAGACCGTCTGCAGATACCAAAACAGCGCATACCTCTCTTGAAGCATGCGCTGTTATATGACGCGGTTTCGGCCAGACCGCCGGGGCAGGCCGTCGACCATGGCTGGCTGGGCCAGGCATGGCAGCAGGAGCGTTTTGCCTTGGGCATCAGGCTGATTTCATGTCCGACTCGCTGCTGTTAAACGGTGCCACTTTAAGGAGCAGTACCATGCCTGGTACGGCCAGTACGGTACACAGTACAAAGAAGTCCTGCCAGCCCAGGTACTCTACCAGGTATCCGGTGATAGCGTTACAGAAGGTGCGGGGAATGGCCGAAAAGGAGGTCAGCAGCGCCAGCTGTGTAGCTGTATAGGCCGGGTTGGTCTCACGGGCCAGGAAGGCCACAAAGGCAGCTGTTCCCAGGCCGCCACCGCCGTACTCACAGACCAGTACCAGTGAGAGCAGCCATACAGATGGTGTGCCCTGCTGACCAAGATGAGCCAGCAGCACAAAGCCCAGAATGGTAATCATCTGGATAAAGCCAAAGACCCACAGGGCGCGGTTAATGCCCAGCTTGAGCATAAAGACACCACCCAGCAGAGCGCCTGCTACAGTGGACCACAAACCTACATTTTTGGCCACTACGCCAATGGTGGTCAGGTTATAGCCAAGATCCATGTAAAAAGGAGTAGCCAGAGCAAGGGCCATGGAATCGCCAATTTTGTACAGGAAGACAAAGCAGACGATAAAGATGGCGTATCCGATACCACGACGGCCAATAAACTCGGAAAAAGGCTCAACAATGGCTGCCTTTAAGGTGCGTGGTGCATTACCGCAATCATTTTCTTTGAGGAAGAGCGAAAGAACAAGACAAGGGAGCAGACAGGCGGCGGTAAATGAAAAGACGGTCTGCCAGGAGAAGAAGTCAGCCATGATAAGCGAGACACCACCTGGTATCAGTCCGGCTACTCGATAGGCATTGACGAAAATTGCATTACCAAGGCCCAGCTCATTGTCTGGCAGGAACTCACGACGGTAGGCATCAAGCACGATATCCTGAGTCGCTGAGGCAAAAGCCACGAGGCTAGCAAGAGCTGCTACCACCATGATGGAATCACGTGGATTTACAAAGCCCATGGCCGCGATTGACCCTGTAAGGATCACCTGCGAGAGTATGATCCAGCCTCTGCGGCGCCCCATGGAGAAGATCTGATAGCGGTCTATAAAAGGCGCCCAGACAAATTTCCAGGTATAAGGAATCATCATCAGGGAAAAAGCGCCAATGACCTTGAGGTCAAGGCCCTCTTTGCGCAGATAGGCAGCCAGCAGATTGATAAGCACAAACAGAGGCATGCCCGAGGCAAAGCCTGTGATCATGCAGATGCCCATTCGTTTGGAGAAAATCTCATGCAGCAGCGAGCGCTTACCGCCCAGGTCATCATCAAGAGCATCCTCTGATGCGCCTGCGCCTGCAGCGGATGCTGCAGCTGCGCCAGCTCCGGCTGCAACAGAGGCTGCTGCAGATGCAGCAGCTGTATCTGTGGCTGCATTGTCTGGAGCGTCAGCACCAAAGTGGTACTGAGATGTGTCAGGGGATGACTGGGAAGTGCTGAGATCAGGATATGGGGCTTGATCCTGATCAGGATTTTGTTGTGCTTGAGACATGGACGGCTCTCTGGGGTTAATGATGCACAGACAATAAGGCCGTACTGAAAGCCTCTGTTGCTCCCGGTACGGCCGTGAACTTAACTTATCTTAGTCGCGGAAGTTGTTAAACTGCAGCGGCTGGCCCAGATCACTGATTTTGGCCTTTACAGCAGCAATGGCAGCCTGCAGATCGTCGCGCTTCTTGCCCTGAACACGTACAGTGTCGTCATTCATCTTGGCGTCGACCTTGATCTTTTCATCCTTGATGATTTTGACAATCTTCTTGCCCAGTTCCTTGTCGATACCTACCTTGAAGACTACCTGCTGCAGTGACTTCTTGCCAGAGCGGGTAATTTCCTTGAACTCGGCACAGCCTGGCTCAATATTTCTCTTGATCAGCTTCTGGGTGAGGATATCGTCCATCTGCTGAATCTGGAACTCTTCATCAGCCTCGAGCTTTACTATGTTGTCAGCCTTAACCAGTTCAAATGAGGCCTCAACACCACGGAAATCAAAACGGGTCTGAAGCTCACGGTTGGCGTTATCAACTGCATTCTGCAGCTCGTCTTTCTTCAGCTCGGAAACAATATCAAATGATGGCATGTCATTCCCCTTTTACTTTGACTTGGGCAGTCAGTTTATCCTGACTGCAAAAGCATAATGTCTAAGGCCCTCAATAGCAAGAGCCGGGCACTGGGCCCGGCTCATAAATCAAAGTACGCTGGCGCTGCTGGCCTGTGAGAGCTCTGTTATTACAAAGTAGCAAAGACCTCACTTACACGTGCCCTTACTGCAGCCTCATCAAGTCCCTGCTCGGCGAGCAGCTGATTGCGATCACCCTCCATGACAAAGTTGTCACGAAGGCCGATGTTCACCACACGGGCCTTTGGAGCTGATCCCGGCATGGCAGCGACCAGAGCACCTATATGCTCACCTATGCCGCCCAGAATTGCACCCTCTTCAAAAGTTACCAGCAGGTCGTAGCTTTGTGCCAGACGCTCGATAAGTTTTGTATTGACAGGCTTGATAAAGCGCATGTCCAGCAGGGTAATGTCCTGCTCACGGGCAAAGTTCTCAAGGGTTTCAGCCATTGGGCCATAGACCAGCAGAGCTATATTCTTCTTTGAACCCATGGCGTCAGCAGCGCAGGTGTGCCCTGGATTCATAACCTCTTCATTGAGCTCGAAAAGCTCATAATGACAGGAACTGGTACCGGTGCTGTCAAGATCGGCTCTGACACGTTTGAGGGCGTTGGCAGAAAGGTTTCTTACTCTGGCCTGACCTGCAGGAATAATGCGCTCCAGGCTCAGACGCTCGCTCTTTACCTCACCATTTCTGTCGCTCAGGAAGCTCTCGCCATTGGCACGTGGATAACGAATCACGGCCGGATGGGCGTAATCATAGGCTGTATTGAGCATGTAGTAGAGTTCATGACGGGTACTTGGGGCCATAATCATCAGATTAGGCACAGTACGGGTATAGGCAATGTCATAAGAGCCATTGTGAGTAGGACCGTCAGAACCTACCAGACCACCACGGTCAAGGCAGAGAATCATTGGCAGATCCTGAATGGCCATGTCGTGAATCAGGCCGTCATAGGCGCGCTGCATAAATGAGCTGTAGATATTGACCACAGGTCGCATGCCGCCAGCTGCAAGACCAGAAGCAAAGACCATGGCGTGCTGCTCGGCAATGGCCACATCAAAGAACTGATGAGGATACAGACGGGCAAACTCAGCAAGACCGGAACCAAGGCGCATGGCCGGAGTAACAGCCATAAGCTTGCGATCGGCTACAGCCTTGTCGCACATCCAGCGGCCAAAGGCAGCTGAGTAAGAGCAATCTTCGCTGCTGGCGCCCCTGGTAATACCCTCTTCAGGATTAAAAGCAGGTACACCGTGATAGCAGATTGGATCCTTTTCAGCAGGCTCATAGCCCTTGCCCTTCTTGGTAACCACATGCAGGAAAGTCAGTCCTGACATTTCCTTTACATTCTGCAGAATGCTCTCCAGTCTGGTGACATCATGACCGTCTACCGGACCAATGTAGTTAAAGCCAAATTCCTCGAACATGGTGCCAGGCATAATCATGCCCTTTACGTGCTCCTGAGCACGCATGGCAAAGTCTTTTACCGCAGGCAGCGACTTTAAGATGCGCTTGCCACCCTCGACCATCTTGACGTAATGAGGGCTGGAAATGACATGAGAGAGACTCTGGGCAACCACACCCACGTTTTCAGAAATACTCATCTCATTGTCATTGAGGATAACTGTAAGGTCTACGTCCTTGAAGGTACCGGCGTGATTCATGGCCTCAAAGGCACAGCCTCCTGACAGAGCGCCATCACCGATAATAGCAACTACCTTGCGACGCTGATCCTTTGGCTTGTTGCGTTCGGCAACAGCCATACCAAGGGCAGAACCAATTGAAGTGGAAGCGTGACCTGTAGATAGAAGATCGTAAGGGGTTTCATTACGCCAGATGAAAGCGTGCAGCCCATTGTACTTACGGATAGTAGCCAGCTCATTGCGATGGCCGGTAAGGATTTTGTGCGGATAGGCCTGATGACCTACGTCCCATACCAGTATGTCGTGAGGGGTATCGTAAACATAGTGCAGGGCAACGGTCAGCTCCACCACACCAAGACCGGAGGCCAGGTGACCGGCAGTTTTACTGATTGTATCGATAATGCAGGAGCGTACCTCGTCGCACAGCAGCGGCAGGTCATCACGGGACAGGGCCCTGACATCAGCGGCATCGTTAATACTGCCTAAAAGTTTGTAAATCTCTGATTCTTCCACAAACGTTCAGAACCACCGCCATGACGGACAGATCCCTGAAAATGCAACACAGCTTCGGTATTACCTCAGGACCTGCTCAATCAGGCTGATGGTATTCCCCTCATAAATTTCTTACAGCAAAAAACATTTTTTTGTGGACTGATCCCGAGAAAGGTCAATCACAGCGCCACGGCAGACGACAGTCTGTCCCCGATAACTCACAGGGGCAGCACCATTATGCCGGTATAAACCTTATAGACAGCCTGGCAGCTGTCTGCTTTCATGTAAATTCTTTAGATCCTGCACGGGTAAAGCAATAACAACTCATATCATGGTGCATGCTTAATGATCCGGCGCCCGCCCCACAGGAGGCTTACGGGCACGTGCCCATCAGCAGTGACAGGCACACTGCGGGCTTTAAAATCCAGGCATCAGGTCAGCATCAAGCCACGCCACCTGCAAGCGGTTGTGGCGCTTCCGCTTCCGCCAGCGCAGCCTCAGCTGCGTGAGCAGCACATGCGTCAGTGATTAATGATGCAGATGCATATGAAGATGCAGGTATTCAGTAAGCATATGACTGCCATGGGCATTGACTGACTGCCTCAGTCATCATCTGACAGTCATGGGCATTGACTGACTGCCTCAGTCAGCATCTGACTGCCTCGGTCATCATCTGACAGCCGGAGGCAGTAACAGACTGCCTAAGTGCGCGTCTGAATGATGACTGCTGCTGCCAGCTGTCATCTGACAGCAGACTGATCAGTGATCTCGTGTGACACAGAAATGAGCAAACTGGCTGAGGATATCGGTATCAACAGACAGCTTTTTGAGTACGGCCTGAGCTTCATCAGCAAGCTGCTTTGCATAGGCACGGGCAGCATCAAGGCCCATCAGGGTGACATAGGTGCTCTTTTCCAGGGACTCATCAGAGCCGGCATTCTTGCCCATGACAGCAGTATCGCCTGCCACATCGAGCACATCGTCCCATACCTGGAAAGCCAGACCAACTTTGCGGCCATACTCGGTCAGACACTCAAACTCCCTGTTCATATGGTTGGACTCAACCAGACCCACAGCAGAGGCAATGGCATCAGACTGACGGTTCTCCCATGCTTCCTGATAGCGGCCGGCCATAAAGCCCAGCTGTACCGCACAGGTAATCAGAGCGCCGGTCTTAAGAGAATGAAGCTTTTCAAGCTGATCCTGAGGCAGCTTTTTGTGCTCAGAGGCCAGATCGATAGCCTGACCGCCACACATACCCTCAAAACCTGAGGCACGGGCAAGACAGGCGCACATGCGTCCTTTAACATCAGGAGCCAGACGGCAGTTGCTGTCGGTCAGCAGGTCAAAGGCCAGGGCCTGAAGGGTATCACCGGCCAGCAGCGCAGCAGCTGCGCCGTATTTGGCATGCACAGTAGGATGACCACGACGCAGCATGTCGTTGTCCATCTCCGGCATGTCATCATGAATCAGGGAGTAGGAGTGAATACACTCAATGGCTGCAGCCACATAATCCAGATCCTCCCATGAAGCACCGCAGGCTCTGCCTGAAGCATAGACCAGCAGCGGACGGGCACGCTTGCCACCCAGAAGCAGGGCATATTCCATGGCTTCCTTAAGCTCGGCCGGCTCTGCAGGAAGACGGGCCAGACGTGCTTTGAGGCAGGCATCAACCCGGTGCTGAACTTTGCCAAAAAACTCTAATAAATCCATGTCATGCTCACTTATCCGCAGCGCCAGCACAATGGCGCGCAGCTGTTGCGAAGAATTTGGGTGTTTCAGTTTCCTCTGAGAACAGACCATGCAGTCATTTCCGGTTAAAACCGGGGCTGCTGCCAGCCCGCCTGAGGCGGGCTGGCCATGGCGGCCGTCTGTTCCTGCCTTATTACAGGTGCAGGCATGGACAGACATGTTTCTGTCCCGAGAGATACCTTACTGTACTGGTGGCTGATTCTGCATGCCGTCAGTCTTGATGGCGCTCTCGTCCTCATTGAGCTGATTCATGGCCTGCATGGCCTGCTGACGGACCAGAGTAACCTTGCGGCTCATTTCGTTCATGCTCTTGCGGCACTCGATGGCCAGATTCATACCCTCAGAGTAGCGGGCAATGGCCTCATCGATGGAAAGACTGGTGTCATTGAGTGAAGATACCAGCTGCTCGAGCTGTCTTAAGTTCTCATCAAGACTTTTTAAACCATTCTCGTTAGCCATTTACTGACTCCTTGTGGATTAACTTATTGCAGGTCCGCACTGAAATGGTCAGAGCGACTGCACACAGATAAATGCCCCTTCCTCAATACAGGGAAAACAGCACAGCTGTGCGCCTGGTGCACTGTAAGCATCAGCCTTAAGCGGCCATTTCGACTCTTATTATGGCAGTTTAAGGGTGAGGCTTTCAGACAGGCTGAACAGTTTTTATCTGATGACAAAATTAAGCAGCTGTACTGTTAACACCTCAGGTGTCATTCAGTACAGCTGCATGTCAAAGGCATCATAAATAACCGCCGGGCAGGTGATGCCACTCCGGCCTGCATACAGTCATCAGTCTGCTGCAGGTACCCGCAACACCATCAGGTTGCAGGTACGGTTCAGTATTCCGGCCATACAGCTTACATGATGCTGATACCACTTGGGAAAGGCCAGATGCTGAATTTGTGACTACTCACGTAAAGCAGCACCAAATTTGGTCTTAACAGCCTCAAGAATTCTGGCTACTACGCCCTCAACCTCGGCATCTTCCAGAGTGTGGTCGTTGTCGTGGAGGGTCACGCCCAGAGCTATGGAGCGCTTGTCGCCCAGAGACTCGTTTTCAAAGACGTCAAAGATGGTGACATCAGTTACCAGAGCGCCACCCTGTGCTCTGATCTCGCCAGTCAGGGCTGCAGCTGGAACAGTCTTGTCCAGAACAAAGGCAAAGTCACGACGTACGGATGGGAACTTGGAGATGTCCTTGCTCAGTGGGATTACACGGGTGCTCAGAGCACTGCGCTCAATCTCAAATACAGCTACAGGAATCTTGAAGCCCAGAGCCTTCTGAGCCTGTGGGTGGAGCATACCAACTACACCAACGCGACGGCCGTCCAGGAAGAGATCAGCGCCCTGACCTGGGTGGAGGAACGGGCACTGGGTTGGCTGCCAGCTGTAGTCAGAGGCACGGGCAGTCAGAGCCAGCAGAGCCTCTACATCACCCTTGATATCGAAGAAGTCTACATGACGGCCCTTCTGATTCCAGCACTCAGCCTCAGCATCACCAATAGCAATACCGGCAATCATAGGCTCCTGACGAACGCCGTTTTCAGCATCCTTATCCTGAATGTAGCTCAGACCAAGCTCGAACAGACGGACACGCTTCTGCTGACGGTTAACATTGTAACGGGCAGCAAGAGCAAGACCGGCCAGCAGAGTAGTACGCATTGCTGACATTTCTACGGAAATTGGAGTGGACAGTACCAGAGGCTCCAGATCATTAAAGACACTAAGGGTCTTTGGATCGGTAAAGGAGTAGGTAATGGCCTCCTGGAAACCTGACTGTACCAGACTGCTGCGCAGAGCACGGTCCTTGAGAACCTCTTCACGCTCGGCACTCATTAACATGTCAGCAACAGGCATCTTGTTAGGAATGCTGTTGTAACCGTAGATACGTGCTACTTCCTCAATCAGATCCTCTTCAATTTCAATATCAAAGCGGAATGATGGAGCAGTAGTGGCAAAGCCGCCCTCAATGGCTACAGGGTTTAAGCCCAGGGTCTTGAGAATGCGCTCAACTTCCTCAGGGGCAATGGTGCAGCCGAGGATTCTGTTCAGGCGCTCAAGACGCAGAGTGATCTGGTGATCGTTCTTGAGACGGGCCTCATCAACGCACTCAACTACAGGACCTGGCTGACCGCCGGCAATGGCAATCAGAAGCTCAGTGGCACGCTCCATGGCGCGCATCTGCAGCTTAGGATCTACGCCACGCTCAAAGCGGTGGGAGGCATCGGTCTTAAGACCGTAGTGACGGGCACGGCCCTTGATTGCCAGTGGTGAGAAGAAAGCAGCCTCAAGGAAGACATCACGGGTCTCATCGTTAATACCGGAGCTTTCACCACCAAAGATACCGGCAAGGCCCAGAGGTCCCTTGTGGTCGGCAATAATCAGGGTCTTGTCAGTAAGGGTAACTTCCTCACCTGAGAGCAGTACCAGCTTCTCACCCTCACAGGCAAAACGTACCACAATGCCCTCATGCAGACGGTTGAGGTCAAAGGAGTGCAGTGGCTGACCGAGCTCAATCATGACGTAATTGGTTACGTCTACGATTGGAGATACGGAGCGGATACCGCAGCGGCGCAGCTTCTCGACCATCCATACCGGGCTGTGAGCTTTCTGGTTAACACCACGGATCACACGGCCAAGGTAACGAGGGCAGGCCTCGGTGTCTTCAACCTTTACCGGGAAAGTGTCGTCAATGACGGCAGCAACTGGAGCACACTCCAGATCCTTGAACTCACCACGGGTCAGCACGGCAACTTCGCGTGCAATACCACGGATGCTCAGGCAGTCAGGACGGTTGGTGGTCAGATCAACGTCGATGGTGTGATCGTTTAACTGCAGATAATCGTGCAGATCGGTGCCTACAGGCGCATCCTCAGGCAGCTCGATAATGCCGTCGGACTCCTCGGCCATACCAAGCTCCTTGTAGGAACACAGCATGCCGTGAGACTCAACACCACGCAGTTTGGCATCCTTGATGGTAATACCTGGCAGGTGAGCACCTACCTTGGAGCAGGCTACCTTAAGACCGGCACGGCAGTTGGCAGCACCGCAGACAATCTGCAGCAGCTCGCCGGTACCGGCATCGATTTTGGTAACGTGCAGGTGGTCAGAGTCAGGATGATCCTCACACTCTACAACCCTGGCAACAACCACGCCGTCAAATTCGGCACAGACACCCTCACAGGTATCAACTTCTAAACCGGCCATGGTAATGGCATCGGACATTTCCTGAGCGCTTAAGGAGTTGGCAACCCACTCATCGACCCAGCTTTTAGTGAACTTCATAATATTTCCCCTAAGCGGCCCGTACTGGCAGTTCACATCAGTCTCTTACTGACCCACAGCTGCGCTGTGCTGCTGGTGAACACTGCTCTTAAACGGGGAGCTTAGCTATAAGTTATTGGTTATCTTAGCGGCCCCTGAGGGCCATACTGACCTGGACGCTGAAATCAGGCAAACTGCTTTAAGAAACGCAGATCGTTTTCAAAGAAGGCACGCAGATCCTTTACGCCGTAACGCAGCATGGTCAGACGCTCGATACCCATACCAAAAGCAAATCCGTTGTACTCTTCAGGATCGATGCCTACATTGCGCAGTACATTAGGGTGGACCATACCGCAGCCTAAAACTTCCAGCCACTTGCCGCCTTTGCGACGTACGTCTACTTCGGCTGATGGCTCAGTGAACGGGAAGTAGGATGGACGGAAACGAACCTCAAGCTCCTCTTCAAAGAACTTCTGCAGGAACTCGTAGATAGTGCCCTTAAGGTCAGCAAAGGAAACATTCCTGTCCACATACAGACCTTCGATCTGATGGAACATAGGGGTGTGGGTCATATCGTAGTCATTACGATATACACGGCCTGGAGAAATAATACGGATTGGAGGAGCCTTCTTCTCCATGGTGCGAATCTGTACAGAGGAGGTCTGTGAACGCAGCAGCAGGCCGTTAGGGAACATGAAGGTGTCATGACTGTCACGGGCCGGATGGTGTGGAGGCAGATTGAGGGCGTCGAAATTGTGGTAGTCGTCCTCAATTTCAGGACCGGAGGCTACCTCATAACCCATGGAGGCAAAGAGCTCGGTAAGACGCTCAACAGTGCGGGTTACAGGGTGTAAGGTACCGGTGTCGCGGTGACGGCCAGGCAGAGTAATATCAACCTTTTCGCTGGCAAGACGGGCATCCATGGCTGCCTTTTCCAGCTCGGCACGACGCTGCTCAATGGCGGCAACTACTTCCTGCTTGGCTTCGTTGATGATGGCACCGCGCTGTGGACGCTCAGAGGCATCAAGCTGGGCCAGTTCTTTCATAAACTCTGCAAACAGGCCTTTTTTGCCTAAATAATTGACTCGAACCGCATCCAGATCCTGAAGATTCTGGACACCCTGAGCGGCGGCTATGCCATCCTGCTTAGCCTGAACTAGCTTATCCATTAACAAAAACCGTTTAAATAACTGACAAAAGAACTTAAGTTTAAGCCTGGCCTCAGTGCAGCTGTGCTTTCTAAGGGCATGCTTAAACTCAAGCATTAGGTGCCCGTAACAGAGGCTGGTGTGCGACCAGAAAAGATCGCTTCAGGGGCCATAACGCCCCTGAATAAGCCATTGATTATCGCATATGTCCACGGGTTGCGCAAAAATGCCCCTCCCATGTGCCAAAGCCCGCCCGGCCTCGGGCAGCTGCCAGTAAACAGCGCCCGCCCAGTCCCCCCTTTCAGGCAAAACAGGCC